>JAIENA010000011.1 GCA_019751755.1 Burkholderiaceae bacterium
GAATGGCGAATCTGAAGAAATTGTTGGTGCAGGACGTTGAAGTCGGCATGTATATCGAAAAAATGTCCGGCCCGTGGATGGCCTCGCCTTTCTGGCAAAAGCAATTGCTGCTCGATAAGGCGGAGGACTTGCGCCGATTGCAAGCGAGTGCGATCCGGGAAGTCTGGATTAATCTCGACAAAAGCCGGGTACCGCCGGACGCGCCGGTGGTGTCTGTATCGGAACGTGAATCGGAGCCGGAACCGGAACCGGAACCGGAACTCGAGCCGCAACGCGAGCAGCCAGTGCCCGCGTCGGCGCCGCTGAAACCAGCCGCGCCGGTCAGCGTCGCCAGTGAAATGCAGCGGGCCGCCGCGTTGCTGAAGAAATCGCAGGAAGCGGTACAGCAGATGTTTGGCGAAGCGCGGATGGGCAAGGCGGTCACGGTCGACAGTGCGATGCCGATGGTGCAGGAGATTGCCGAGTCGGTATTGTGCAACTCCGGAGCGTTGATCGGGCTCGCGCGCCTCAAGACCGCCGACAACTACACGTATATGCACTCGGTGGCGGTGTGCGCCTTGATGATTGCGTTGGGTAAGGAACTGAAACTCGATGACGATCAACTCCGCCTGGCCGGCATGGCGGGCCTGCTGCACGATATAGGCAAGATGTGTATTCCGCTGCCGATCCTGAACAAGCCGGGACGGCTCACCGAGGACGAGTTCGCGAGTGTGCGCCAGCATCCGCTGCAGGGATACCAACTGCTGGCCAGCACCACCGACATGCCTGCCGCCGTGCTCGATGTGTGCCTGCATCATCATGAAAAAATGGATGGCAGCGGGTACCCGGACCGCTTGCAGGGCGATCAGATCAGTTTGCTGGCCCGGATGGGCGCCGTCTGCGATGTGTATGACGCGATCACGTCCAACCGGCCCTACAAGCGGGGTTGGTGCCCGGCCGAATCGCTGAGCAGGATGGCGGAGTGGAGCCGGGGCCATTTTGACGAACGCGTGTTTGCCGCATTTGTCCGGTGCCTGGGCATCTATCCGGTCGGCACCCTGGTGCGCTTGAAATCGGAACGGATCGGGGTGGTGGTACGGCAATCCGCGGCCAAATCACTGATCAAACCGCAAGTGCGGGTATTTTACTCGGCGCGTACCCACAGCTATGTGCGCCCTGAACTGGTGGACCTGGCGTTGCCGGCGGCCACCGACAGCATCGTTGCCAGGGAAGATGCCGCCACGTGGGGGCTCAACGATGTTGATCGTTACTGGTCCGGTGAAATTACGTTCGCGTAATGCGGTTTGTCCTTGGCAACGCTTACTTGTCAATATGCAATATTAAAATCCTCAGATCTTGTATCTTTTCGTCCCGAATTTAAGCAAATTGTGAAGCGAATAAAACAAAAATCACAAATTTATTTAGAATCACATCAAATATACGCATTCCGATCAGCGCGATCAATCGTGATATCCCTGAAAAAGCCATGAACAACTCGACTGCCAAACACGCGCCTCCGCCCAAAGTCCTGGTGGCCGATGACAGCGTTGCAGTGCGCCGCACGGTGGCCTTGTTGTTAACCAAGATGGGGTATTCCGGGGTGCTGGTGGCCGATGGCGAGGCCGCGCTGGAGTGCCTGTCAAAACGTCAATTCGACCTGTTATTGCTGGACCTGTCGATGCCCAAGCTGGATGGCTTGCAGGTGCTGGCGAGTATCCGGCGCGCCGAGGCGGCGGGGCGGGGGGCGTTGCGCCAGCGCATCGTCATGATCACCGGCTACGCAGAAGCAAACGACCAGGCCCGGCTGCTCGCCGCCGGCGCCGATGGCTACATCGGCAAGCCGATCGACAGCGTCCAGTTTATGAGGGAAGTGCAACGCGTGTTGCACAATCAGTAGACGGCACCATCCTGCAGCTGGCGGCCTGGCTGCCTGACGTGCCGATGTGGAATTTGATGAGGATAGATATGAAGAAGGCCACAAACACCGAATTGGGCATGGACGCTTTCCTGGCGCCGCCGGAAAGTCCTGCACGGGAAAGCAACCCATTTCGCAAGCTTGGTGTTTGGGCGCCTGGCGTGCTGCTGATGCAGAAAATTAAATTCCGTGACAAAGCGCTGCTCATTTGCCTGGCCTTCCTGTTCCCCATCGTGATACTGGGGGTGTTCTATTTCCGTAGCGTCGCCAGCGACCTGGCGATGGTGGAAAGTGAAAACAAGGGGCTGCATTACAACGAGCAAATTTACCAGTTGCTGAACCTGGCGCAGCAGTTGCGCCGCGACACGGTGGCACAAGCCCGATCGGGCAGCGCGCCCGCCACGCTGCCGGGCGTGCGCAACGCGCTGGACGAGCAATACCGTCACCTGGCCACGCTGGACCAGCATTCCGGCGCCGCCTTCCAGACCGCCGAACCCTATGCGGCGGTGCTGGCGGCATTCAAGGAGGCCAGTGCCAGCAGCACCAGCGCCAGTGATGCCTTTGCCCGGCATAGCCGGCATATCAGCGCATTGCTGGCGCTGCTGGAACATGTGACTGACACCTCACAGCTGTCGCTGGATCCGGAAAACGATTCCTATTTTTTAATGAATGCGGCCTTCTTGCAGTTGCCCGCGGTAATTGAAAATACCGCCAACTTGCGCGCCATCGGATCGGACGCCGTGCGTGGCGGCGTGGCCACGCCGCAGCAGCAACGTCAGATGAGCGAATCCATCGCGCTGGCCGAAGCCGACTTTGGCAAACTGGAAAAAGCCTTGCACAAGCTGGCGGCCCACCCGGAAATTCCTGGCAAAATCGGCGCTGCAGGCATTCACGCCGATACCAGTAAATTTTTCGCCGCCACCCGGACGCGCATTATCGAAGCGGACAGCATTGCGCCGGCGCTGCTCAATACGCATATCGATGAGTCCAGCAAGATCATTGCCGAGCAATACCTGTTGGCGGAGCGCGTGATCGAGAGCCTGGATCAGTTGCTCGATCAGCGTGAAAGCGACCTGAGTAATGAGCAGCGCTGGGTGACGCTGGCCATTGTTGCCAGTTTGGTGCTGTCAAGCTATCTGTTTTACACCTTCTATCTGGTGACCATGGGCGGCCTGCGCCTGATCAGCACGCATTTGCGGCAAATGGCGGACGGTGACCTACGCACGACGCCGGCCAAGCCGTGGGGTAAGGATGAATCGGCCAGAGTGATCACTGATTTAAGGACCGCCTATGAGTCGCTGCATCGGCTGATCCGCACGGTGCGCCATGCGGCGCACGCGCTACATGCCACCAGCTCGGAAATCGCGCAGGCCAGCCAGGACTTGTCGGCGCGCAGTGAAGCAGCGGCGGCATCGCTGGAGCAACAGGCCTCGGCCATGGAACAAATCGGTTCCACTGTGCTGACGAACGCGGAACGCGCCGGTGAGGCCGCCAATTTCGCCACCGCCAACGCCAAGGTTGCCGACGGTGGCGGCAAGGCGATTGCCGACGTGGTACGCACCATGCAAGGCATCCATGCGTCGTCGGCCAAGATCAGTGACATTATCAGCGTGATTGACGGGATCGCGTTCCAGACCAATATCCTGGCCCTGAACGCGGCCGTGGAAGCGGCGCGCGCCGGCGAGCAGGGCCGCGGTTTTGCCGTGGTGGCGGCCGAAGTGCGCAGCCTGGCGCAGCGCAGCGCGGCGGCGGCGCTGGAAATCAAGACCCTGATTTCCACTAGCGTCAGCCAGATCACCAACGGCACCGAGATCGTCGAACACGCCGGTGGCACCATGCTCGAAATGGTGGAGAACGCCCGCAAGATCAACGCCTACCTGCATGATATTTCGCTGGCCTCCAGGGAGCAGTCGAGTGGCGTGGCGCAGGTGGCGCACGCTATTAGTGGGTTGGACGACGACACCCAGCGCAATGCCGCGCTGGTCGAACAAACATCGGCCACATGCGCCTCGCTCAAGCAGCAGGCCGATGGCTTGCAGCAGGAGATTGCGAACTTCCAGGTGGCGTAGTATTGCCGTGCCATACCCGGCAGCTCGCCGCTGGCACCGATGGTGACATCGGCAAGCCGATCGACAGCGTCCAGTTCATGAGGGAAGTGCAACGCGTATTGCTTGATAAATAAACAGGACCATCCTACAACCGCCGGCCTGGGTGTTTGACGTGCCGGTGAGAATTTTGATGAGGAGTACTATGACCAAACGCGCCAACCACACCAGTGCGGAGATGACTGCTTTTCTGGCGCCGCCGGAAAGTCCGGCGCTGGAAACCGAGTCACTCGATCGGCATGGCCTCTGGACGCCGGCCGTGCTGCTGATGCAGAAACTGAAATTCCGTGAAAAAGCGCTGCTCATTTGCGGCGCCTTTATTTTTCCCATTGTCATCATGGGGCTGTTCTATTTCCGTAATCTGTCCAGCGACTTGGCTGTGGTGGTAAGTGAAAACAGCGGGCGGCATTACAACCAGCAAATCTACCAGCTGCTCGATCTGGCCCAGCAATGGCGCCGCGATGCGGTGGCACAAGCCACCTCGGGCAGTGCGCCCGCCACGCTGCCGGCTGTGCGCAGCGCGCTGGACGAACAGTACCGCCACCTGGCCGCGTTGGAGCAGCAATCCGGCGCTGCTTTTCATACCGCCCAACCCTATGCGGCGGTGATCGAGGCCTTCCAGGCGGCCGGCACCAGCAGCAGCGCCAGCGACGTCTTTGCCCGGCACAGCCGCCACATCGCTGCTTTGCTGGCGCTGCTCGAGCATGTCACTGATGCGTCGCAGCTGTCGCTGGATCCGGAAAACGATACGTATTTCTTGATGGATGTGGCGTTCTTCCGCTTGCCTGCGGTGATAGAGCATACCGCCAATTTGCGTGCCATCGGATCGGATGCCGTGCGTGCCGGCGCCGCCACGCCGCTGCAGCAACGCCAGATGAGCGAAACCATCGCGCTGGCCGAAGCCGACTTTGGCAAACTGGAAAAAGCCTTGCGCAAACTGGCGGCCCACCCGGAAATTCCTGGCAAAATCGGCGCTTCAGCGATCCACGCCGATACCAGTCAATATTTTGCCGCCACCCGGCAGCGCATTATCGAGGCCAGCAGCATTGCGCCGGCGCTGTTGAACACGCATATTGATGAGTCCAACAAGATCATCGCCGAGCAATATCAGCTGGCGGCGCGCGTGATCGCCAGCCTGGGCCAGTTGCTCGACGAGCGTGAGCGCGACAAGCGCAATGAGCGGCTCTTGGTGACGCTGGCCATTGTCGGCAGCCTGCTGCTGACAAGCTGTCTCTTTTACACTTTCTATCTGGTGACATTGGGCGGCCTGCGCGTGATCAGCAAGCATTTGCAGCAAGTGTCGCAGGGGGACTTGCGCACGCCGCCGGCCAAGCCGACGGGTAAGGATGAACCGGCCCAGGTGATCGCGGATTTACGGATCACCTATGAGTCGCTGTATCGGCTGATCCGCACGGTGCGCCACTCGGCGCGCGCGCTGCATGCCACCAGCTCGGAAATTGCGCAGGCCAGTCTGGACTTGTCGGCGCGCAGCGAATCAGCGGCCGCCTCGCTGGAGCAACAGGCCGCCGCCATGGAGCAAATCGGTTCCACCGTGCTGACGAACGCGGAACGGGCCACTGTGGCGGCCAATTTCGCCACCGCCAACGCCAAGGTTGCCGATGACGGCGGCAAGGCGATTGCCGACGTGGTGCACACCATGCAGGCGATTCACGCGTCGTCGGCCAAGATCAGCGACATTATCGGCGTCATCGACGGGATCGCGTTCCAGACCAATATCCTGGCCCTGAACGCGGCCGTGGAAGCGGCGCGCGCAGGCGAGCAGGGCCGCGGTTTTGCCGTGGTGGCGGCCGAAGTGCGCACGCTGGCACAGCGCAGCGCGGCGGCGGCGCTGGAAATCAAGACCTTGATTTCCACCAGCGTTGGCCAGATCAACAACGGCACCAGCATCGTCGAACACGCCGGCGGCACCATGCTCGAAGTGGTGGAGAACGCCCGCAAGATCAACACCTACCTGCATGACATTTCCACTGCCTCCAAGGAGCAGTCGAGTGGCGTGGCGCAGGTCGCGCAATCGATCAGCAAGCTGGACGACGACACCCAGCGCAATGCCGCGCTGGTCGAGCAAACATCGGCCGCTTGCGCCTCGCTCAAGGAGCAGGCCGATGGCTTGCAGGAGGAGATTGCGAACTTTAGGGTTGCCTAGTCTTGCCTTGCTCTGCATGGCCATGCAGCGCTTTTAGCGCTGCCCTAACAATGCCACATGAATCAATTTGTCAGGCCGCCACCGGACCATGAACCATGTGCCGGCCCGGCGGACCTACGGGGGACGCATCACATGACGCGCGTAAGTGCTGCTCGCTGGCGGATTCCCGCATTGCTGCTGGCTGCCGGTCTGCTGGCGTCAGCGGCCATGGCGTGGCGCCAGGAGCGCCAGAATCATGAGCGGGCCCAGACCGCGTTCGGCGTGCTGGCCGATCGCACGGCGGAAGCGGTGGCGGGGCGCATGCAACGCTATGAATTCGGCTTGCGCGGCGCACGCGGCGCCATCATCGCGTTGGGCGATGGCGGCATCTCGCGCGAGGCTTTTTCCCGCTACAGCCAGACGCGCGATATCGGGCGCGAATTTCCTGGCGCGCTGGGCTTTGGCTTTATCCGCAAGGTCGAGGAGGCGCAAGCGGGCAACTTTGTCGCGGCGGCGCGCGCCGACGGCTGGGATGATTTCGCTATCCGGCAACTGGTGCCCCATGACGGCGACCGCTACGTGATCCAGTATATCGAGCCGGTGGTCACTAACCGGGCCGCCGTCGGCCTGGACCTCGCGTCCGAGGAGCGGCGCCGCGCCGCCGCCGAGCAAGCCATGCAAAGCGGCAAGGCCACCATCAGCGCGCCGATTGTGCTGGTCCAGGCAGGTGGCGCGGTGCAGCGTTCGTTCCTGTTGCTGTTGCCGATTTATCGTAGTCCTGCCGTGCCGGCCAGCGCCGCGCTGCGCCAGCAGCTGGCGTTGGGCTGGAGCTATGCGCCGCTGGTGACCGGCGAAATCCTGCAGCCGCTGGGAATGGACGCCAGCAATTTTGACATCGTTATGCGTGACGTCAGCGGCGCCGTGCCGGAAGAATTCTTCCGCAACGGGGTGCCGCCGGCCGCGGGTAAGCGCGACGGCCGGCCCCACGCGCTGCGTCGCCTGGCCATTTTCGGACGGCAATGGGAAATCGAGATGGTGGCCCGCACCCCGTTCGTCGACAGCCTGGATTTGCCGGCGCCCGCTTCGGTGGCGGCGATCGGCGTGGGGGCCACGATTTTGTTGACCTTGTTGGTCTCGGCGCTGGCGGCGGTACGGCGCCGCCAGCGCGAAGTGAGTCGTGAGCAGGCCCGCCTGGCCGCCGTGGTGCGGCATGCCAGCGACGCCATTGTCGGCGAGAACAGCGTTGGCAAGATCACGGTCTGGAACGCCGCCGCTGAACGTCTGTTCGGCTACTCGGCCGAGCAGGCGCTGGGCCAGACCTACACTATCCTGTTACAGCCGGAGCAGGCCGATACCGACCGCCTGGGGCCGGCCGCGCTGGACGGCGAGTGCCGTCTGTTGCGCAGCGATGGCGCCTGGCTCGACGTCGCCGTCACGGCGGGCGAGATCCGGGATGACCGGGGCCGGTTGCGGGGCGTGACCCGCATGGTGCGCGATATCGGCGCCAGCAAGCGCGCCCAGCATGAAAGCCGCGATGCCTTGGCGCGCGAGCGTGAACGGCTGCAGGACATCCTGCTCGGTACCGGCGGCGGCACCTGGGAGTGGGATATCGCCGCGCAGGTGGTCACGCCCGATCTGCAATGGCACACCTTCCTGGGGCTGGCGCCAGGCGCCGCCGGCACCCCGCGCGCGATCCGCGCCCTGGTGCATCCGTCCGACCGGCGCGCGCTGCGCAAGGCGGCCCTCGCGCTGCTGGCGCTGCAGGACGCGCCATTTGAAATCGAGTGCCGGCTGCGCCATGCCGACGGCCACTGGCTCTGGGTGCGGGGGCGTGGCCATGTATCGCGGCGCGGCCCCGACGGCAAGGCGCTGCGCGTGCATGGCACCATGCTCGATGTGTCGGGATTAAAACAAACCCAGCGTCGTCTGGCGGAAAGCGAAGCGTTCCTGGAACGGGTGGCGCGGGTGTCCGGGGTCGGCGGCTGGCAATACTCCCCGCATAGCGGCAGTATGGAGTGGACCGACCAGACCCGCGCGATTATCGGTGCGGCACCCGGTTTTGTGCCCACCTTGCAGCAGATGTTGGCGCTGTTGCCAGAGCCTGGCGAAGCGACGCTGATGCAGGCCTTGCAATCGGCCGAGGAGCAAGGTGAGCCATTCGATCTGGAATTGTCGATGCGAACCATGGCCGGCGCGGAGCGGCAGGTTCATATTGTCGGTGAGGTTGTGCGCGACAGCAATGGCTTGCGCACGGCGGTCGGCGCGCTGCTGGACGTGACTCGGCAACGCGCGATGGAAGCGGAACTGCGCCGCATTAATCGTACGCAAAGCGCCATCCTGGATAACATGCCATGTGGCCTGAGTGTGTTTGACGCCGATCTGAAACTGGTCGGCCACAACCAGCAGTTCCGTACGCTGCTCGATCTGGACGCCCTGTTTGCCAACGGCTTGCCCAGCTTCCCCGATATCATCCGCTTTAACGCGCAGCGCGGTGAATACGGGCCGGTCGATATCGAGGCCCAGGTGGCGCACGCCATTGCCCTGGCCAAAAATCCGGTGCTGCACAATTTTGAGCGGATCCGGCCCGATGGCACGCCGCTGGAAATCCGCGGTGCGCCATTGCCGGGCGGTGGTTTCGTGACCACTTACACCGATATGAGCGAACGCAAGCGCAACGAGGCGCGCCTGCTCGACGCCATGCACGACGCCGAGGCGGCCAGCCGGGCCAAGAGCGAATTTGTGGCCAATATGAGCCATGAAATCCGCACCCCGATGAACGCGGTGCTGGGCATGGCGCAATTGCTGGGCACCACCTCGCTCAACGTCGAGCAACGTAATTACCTGGACATGATTACCGCCTCCGGCCAGGCTTTGCTGGGCATTTTGAACGACGTGCTGGATTTTTCGAAAATCGGCGCCGGCCGCATGGAATTGGCGGCGGCGCCGTTCCAGCTGGACAGCGTGCTGACGCTGATTGCCGGCATCATGGCCGCCAGCGCCAGCAACAAGGACCTCGACCTGGCGATCGGGGTCCAGAATGGCATTCCCGTCAGCTACATCGGCGATGCCCAGCGCTTGCAGCAAATCCTGATCAACCTGGTGTCCAACGCGATCAAATTTACCGCCAGCGGCGAGGTGGTGCTGCTGGTGGAGGCGGAAGACGACGCCCGGCAAGGAACTACCCGATTGCGGATCCGGGTCCGCGACACCGGCATCGGCATGGATGGCGCGCAACTGGCGCGCGTGTTTGCCGCCTTTACCCAGGGCGACGCGTCGGTGACGCGTCAATATGGCGGGACCGGCCTGGGGTTGGCCATCAGCAACCAGCTGGCCGCCATGATGGGCGGGGATATCAGCGTCAACAGTGTGCCGGGTCATGGGACCGAATTCGTGGTGACGATACCGCTGCAACTGGCGCAGCGGGAATTGCCGGCCCCTGCCGCCGAGCCGCTGCGCCTCTTGCTGATCGACGCGCACGCCACCAGCCGTGCCTGCATCGCCATGACGATTCGCAGCTGTGGCTGGCAGGTCGATGAGGCTGACTCGGCGGTGGAAGGACTGCGCCTGGCCGAAATGCACCCGGCCTACGACGCCGTGCTGGCGGACTGGCACGGCGTCGACGCCGCTGTCTTGCTGCAACTGCGCGCGCTCGATGTGGCGCAGGCCATTCCGCTATTGATCTTGCAGACCGCTTACCACCATGGGCAACTGCCGGCGCAGGCCACGGCCCTGAGTCCGGACGCGATGCTGTTCAAACCGATCACCGCGCGCGCGCTGATGCAAACGCTGCTGCCACTGACGTCGAAAGGGCAGCAGGCCCCCGCCACGGCGGCGTTGCACATGCGTTTTGATGGCGTGCGCATCCTGCTGGTGGAAGACAATGCGCTGAACCAGCAGGTGGCGCGCGGCATGCTGGTCAAACTGGGGATCGCGGTCGAGGTGGCCGGTGATGGCGCCGAGGCCGTGGCGCTGCTGCGCGCCAATCCCCAACGTTGCGATCTGATCTTGATGGACGTGCAGATGCCGGTGCTCGATGGCCTGAGCGCCACGGCCCTGTTACGCCGCGACTTGGGATTGCAACTGCCGATCCTGGCCATGACCGCCGGCGTCACCATGTACGAACAGGCGCAGTGCCGGCAGGCGGGCATGAACGATATCGTCGCCAAACCGGTGTCCTTTGCCCATCTGGCCGCCGCGCTGGCGCGCCAACTGCGGGCCACCGGGGAAACGCCGGCACCGCTGGACGCGGCCGGCACGCCGCCCGAGGCGGAGCCGGCCTACTTTGATCCGGACAGTTGGCTGGCGCTGTGTGGTGACGATCCGGCCAGTCGTGCGTTGCTGCTGAGTACGATCGAGCAAACCCTGGCGCAGGCGCCGGCGCAACTGGCCGACGCCAGTGCCGCGTCGGCGGGCGGTGACACGGCCGGCGCCGCCCGCGCGCTGCACGCCTTGCGCGGCAGCGTGGGGCAACTGGGGGCGCGCGTCTTCATCAACAGCTGCCTGCTGTTGGAGCGCCATTTGCGCGAGCAAGGAAGCCACGCGCCGGATTTGTTCGATGAGGCCGCCGCGTTGCTGCATAAAACAGTCGAGTTGGGCCAGGCCTGGCTGGCCGAGCAGGAGCCGGCTGAGTTGCCGGCGGTGCCGGCCAGCGAACTACCGGTATTGCTCGATTTACTCGCCGAGGGCGACATGGGGGCAATCTCAATGTTTGCCGGCATCCACGATCAGCTGGGGCTGCCGCCGCAGCCATTGCACGAAGTCGATCAGGCCATGGAACAGCTCGACTTTGAGGCCACTGCGGCGCTGTTGCGCCGGTATTGCACCGGCGAGCGCTTTGGTCCGCCGCATGCCGCCTGAGCGCGGCGTCAGCGTAATTCGGTGCCGGCGTCCAGCAAGCGCTTCAGGTCGGCAATCGGAATTTGTCCGTATTCGTGCAAGCGCAGCACCAGGTCCGCCGTGACCACGCGATAGCCATTGCGTATCCGGCTCAGGCTGGCGGGCGAAATCTGTAGCGCGCGCGCCAGTGCGGCGTCATTTTTAATCCCCAGTGCGGCGATCACGGTATCGAGCAGCCGGTGTGGGCGCAGTTGGCTGCGGTGAGATGTGCTCGGTAAGGTTGGCATGATGTCTCCTTTACGCTGCCATGGGCAGGGCGCCGCAGCCCAGCCGCTGCAGCAGGCCTTGAATGTCGAGTACGATGGGCATCCGTTCGTCGATGCAGGCCACGGCCGTGACATAGTCGGCATTGGCATGGCTTAACGCCGGCGCGGGTTTTAACTGGTTCGGCGCCAGCCACAGCACGTCGGCCACGCTGTCGACCACGATGCCCGTGATGGCGTCCTGCAAGATCAAGACGATGACCACCGTGCTGCTGTCGTAAGCTGGCTGCGCGTTGCCGAAATGGATACGCAAATCGATCAGCGGCACGATCACGCCGCGCAGGTTGAGCACGCCTTTCAGGTAATCCGGGGCGCCGGCCAATTCGGTGGGCGCGACATAGCCGCGCAATTCCTGCACCAGCGCGATATCGACAGCATATTCCTCTCGGCCGACACCGAAAATCAGCAGTCCGCGCGCGCTCGATTGGCCGCTGGCGGAAAGTGGGACGGGGGCAATCGGGGTCATGGCGGGCTCCTGTATAGTCAAAATTGGTTGGGGCAATGAATTTCCGGTTTTTCGCGTCGTTTCCGCGTCGCTGCCGCATAGCATGTGCGGTACTCGCCTTGGCACGCGCCGAACCTCATCGGTTTGCCGTTATACTGTGCGAAAAGCAAACTATTAAATCCTGCCGCCAAAATCAATTATAATGAGAAAAGCGTTAAATTCGGTAAAACTGTTGGGAAATTTTTTATGAAACATCTTGAGACGCTGTCGGATGAGGTGTGCACGACGCAAAAAGCAGCGGAAATGTTGCGCATTTCTGTTACTTCCGTGCAACAACTAGTGGAGAAGGGCGTCATCGACGCCTGGAAAACCAAGGGCGGGCACCGCCGTATTCCGCTGGCGGCGGTGCTGGCGTACAAGGCGTCACAGACCGAAATGCCGAGCGTGCCGGTGGCGGACGAGGCCCGCGTGCTGGTGGTGGAAGACAATGCCATGCAGCGCGTGGCCTACCAGCGCCAGTTCGAGGCCTGGCAATTGCCGGTCGGCTTGCAGTTCTGTGAAAACGGTTACCTGGCCTTGTTGGAAATTGCCCGCCGCAAACCCGATATCCTGCTGGCCGACATCATGATGGACGGCATGGACGGCTATGAACTGGTGAAAACCATCCTGGCCGACCCCGAATTGGGGGCCATGCAGGTGGCCATCCTGTCCGCCTTGCCGGAAGCGGCGCTGCAGGCGCGCGGCGGTATCCCCAAGGGCGTGGTGTTTTTCTCGAAACCCGTCAATTTTGATGAGTTGCGCGGCTACATCAAGGCATGCTGCGCCCGCTTGCAGCGACAACATCAATGAATTCATTAAATAAAACGAATTTGACAAATATTTGATTTCGGCGCACTATCCTCGGTATCACTGTGACGCGGTGGCGCATTCGTTCCGCCGCCAGGGTTTGGGGGGCCGCCATGTGGCGCAAGACGTTGAATCGGATCGATGTGCGCTGGTTGCTGGCGGGCTTTGCCCTGTTGCTGGTGGCGGGCACCTGGACCCTGACGCTGGTGCAACTACGCGAAGCGCGCCGCTTGCAGTTGGTCGATGCGCGCAGTGATGCCCATGCGCTGGTGCGCCTGTTCAGCGAACACGCCAACCGGACGATTGAAGCGGCCGACCAGGCGGTCATGTTTTTGCGGCATCGCTACAACAGTCAGGCCATGGCGCTCGACATCAACCGCGAGTTGCAGGAAGGCCTGGGCCCGGGCGACATCTACAACCTGTTTACCATCGTCAATCAAGATGCCGATATCGTCCTGTCGAGCAAGCCCTTTGTGCCGACCAATCTTGCCGACCGCGAGCATTTCAAGGTGCACCAGCAAGGTGACAGTGATGTGCCCTATATCAGCAAGCCGGTGCTGGGGCGGGTTTCCAAGAAATGGTCGCTGCAACTGACACGCCGGATCAACCATGCCGACGGCAGCTTCAAAGGCGTGGTGGTGACATCGATGGATCCGCAGTACTTTATCCGGCTGTATCACGACATCAACGTGGGGGCACAAGGCTCGATCGCGCTGGTCGGTGTGGATGGCGTGATGCGGGTCAGGCGGGTCGGCAACGACGAGAGCCTGGGGCAGGACATCAGCGCCAGCCCGCTGTTCGCGGCGATGCGCGGCGCCACTGACGGCTTACTGGAGCAAACCGGTCCGATCGATGGCCGCTTGCGCATTTACGCGTTTCAAAAGCTCGACCGCTTCCCGCTGTATGCGCTGGTCGGCATCGACCTGACCGAACGCATGGCGTCGTACGCGGCCAACCGCACGCGCACGCTGGCGCTGGCCGCCGCCGCCACCGTGGTGATCCTGTTGTTTACCGGCGGGATCTGGGTGCTGGCCGGCTGGCTGATCGCCAGCCGCGAACACGCGCTGGCGGCGAACCTGGCCAAGTCGCGCTTTCTCGCCAACATGTCGCATGAACTGCGCACCCCGCTGAACGGTATTCTCGGCTATTCTGAATTGCTGCAAGGCGAACTCGGCCAGGCGCCGGAAGCCGGTTTTGCGACGGCGATCCATGATTGCGGCATGCGCCTGCTGGGACTGGTCGAAGCGGTGCTGGAACTCAGTGCGCTGGAATCGGGGCGGGAACCGCTCGATGTCGAGCCGACGCCGTTGCGCGACCTGGTGCAACAGGCGCTGTCGCGCCAGCGCACCCAGGCGGATGCCAAGACGATCGCGCTGGAAACCGACATGGCGCCGGGCTTGCCGGACTATTTTGCATGTGACCGGGTCAAAGTGTTGCGGGTGCTGGACATCTTGCTGACCAACGCGGTGCAGGCCACGGCGCAAGGGGTGGTGCGGCTGACGGTGGGCGCCATGGACGGCGGCGGGCTGCGGTTCCGGGTCAGCGATACCGGCAAGGGCGTCCCGCTTGGCCAACGCCGCCGGATTTTCGAGAAGTTCTCGCAGGCCGACGACAGCGCCACGCGCGCCAAGGATGGCGCCGGCCTGGGCCTGGCAATCGCCGGCCAGTTGGTGGAGTTGATGCATGGCCGCATTTGGCTGGAGGAGGGGGGTGGACCGGGGGCGGTATTTGCGGTAGAGCTGCCGCAACAGGATGGCCCGGCGCCAGTGATTGAGCGCATCGAAAAGGAAATAGCATGACCGCGAGTAACTACCGTGCAATCGACCCGTGGGTTTTGTGGCGTGTGGCGGCGGGCGACGTGGATGTGTTTCGTACACTGGCGTGGATCTACGTGCAGCAGGCGCCGGCACTGGGGCAACGCCTGGTCCTGGCGTTGCAGCAGGATGCGCGCACCGAAATCAGGATGGCCTGCCATACGCTCAAAGGCATGGCCGGCATGCTGGGAGCGACCGAGCTGTGCGCCTTGCTGCAGCAGTTGGAGCTGGCGGCGCGCGATGACTTGCCGCCGCCGCCGGAGGCGAACCGGGTCAGTCAATTATGTTTGCGGGTGCTGGCCGAGGTGGAGCATTGCGCCACACAGTTCGATGGCGCCGGGCCGGACAGGGTTAGCTGATGGCAGGGCAGGTGGACGGTAGTGCCGGCGGCCTGGCCGGCGCAGGCGGGACGGATCGCTTTGGCGTGATGGCGCTGATGCGCCGCTGGTCCAGTGCGGGCGTGCGCCGCGCCGTCGCCGCCATTGGCGGCGGGCTGCTGATTCTGCTGATGCTGACCACGCTCTACGCGGGCTGGGTGATGCGCGAACATGAGATCGACGACTGGCGCCAGCAGCTTGGCAGCCTGTCGCTGGTGCTGGCGGAAAGTACCGCGCAGACCATGGCCTCGAGTTTCCAGGTGCTCGATGGCATCGTCGACGCCGTGCACGATGTGCACGGGGCGCAGAGCATGGGCCAGAAGATTGCCTACGGCACGCCGATGCTGTTCCTGGCGATGCGTGACAAGATCAGCAGCTTGCCGCAAATCGATGTGGCGACCGTGGTGGGGGCCGATGGCCGCGTGCTGAACTTCACGCGCACCTTTCCCGCGCCAGCGATTGACTTGTCGGAGCGCGACTATTTCCGCCACCACGCCAGCCACGCCGACAATGCGCCTTACCTGAGCCAGCCGGTACGCAACAAGGGCAACTCCAAATGGACGTTTTATATTAGCCGCCGCCTCAACCATCCGGATGGCAGCTTCGCCGGCGTGGTGCTGGTGGGCGTGTCGTGCGACTTCTTCTCGTCGTTTTTCAAGAATGTCAGTCTTGGCGAGCACGCCTCGGTGTCGCTCTACCGGCGCGACTTTACCATGCTGGCACGCTGGCCGCAGACCGAGGATTTGATGGGCAAACAAGTCTTGAGCGGCACCACTTATGCGGTGATCTCGCAAGGCCTGACGCACGATGTGCGCCTGTCCCGGGGACCGCGCGCCGCCGCCGATAATCGCGAGGTGTACCGCATGGGGGCGGTGCGCCAGGTGCGCGACTATCCGTTGATTATCAACGCCACCATTACCGAGGAGTTGCTGCTGGCCGGCTGGCGGCGCAAGCTGCGCCTGTTGGGCGCGGTGGCGCTGGTGAGCATGGTGGCGCTGCATGTCGCGTTCCTGATGGTGGGGCGCCTCTTGATGCGGCGTGAACGCGACGCGGCCCGCGCGCTCGAGCTCAAGGTGCAGGCCGATGCCGCCAATCAGGCCAAGTCCGACTTCCTGGCCATGATGAGCCATGAAATCCGCACCCCGATGAGCGCCATCGCCGGCATGTCCGAGCTGATGCTCGAGACACCGCTCGATCCGGTCCAACGCGGCTATGCTGTCAATGTGCATCAGGGAGTGGGGGAATTAATGCATATCATTAACGACATACTGGACTTTTCCAAGATCGAGTCGGGCCATATGGCACTCGAGGCGCAGCCCTTCGATCCCGCCGCCCAGGTGGCGCAGGTGATGGCGCTGCACCGCGCCGCCGCCGAGCGCAAGGGTGTGACGCTGCAAGCGCAGGTTGAAGCGGGGCCGCGCTGGGTGATGGGTGATGCGGGGCGCATCCGCCAGGTACTGGGTAACCTGGTCAATAACGCGATTAAATTCACCGCCGCCGGTACCGTCACGATCGCCTATTCGGCGCAGGTCGATGACGGCGTGGCGGGCACCTGGCGGCTGTGCTACAGCGTCACCGACAGCGGCATCGGGATTTCGCCGGAGGTGCAGCAGCGCTTGTTTGAGCCGTTCATCCAGGGCGACAGCAAGATCAGCAGGCAATACGGCGGTACCGGACTGGGTCTGGCGATTTGCCGCCGCCTGGTGGCGTTGATGGGCGGCAGCATCGGCTGTGACAGCACGCCGGGACAAGGCGCCCGCTTTTATTTCGACCTGGCCTGCAGCCTGGCCGACGCGCCACCGGTGGCGGCGATGCCGGCGGCGGTCGCACCGGCCCAGGCCACGTCCGATGCCGGGCAGGTGCGCCACGTCCTGCTGACGGATGACACGGAGATGAACCGGCATTTGGCCAGCATCCTGTTGAAGCGGATGGGCTTGCAGGTGACCGAGGCCGAAAACGGCGAGCAAGCGCTGCGCTTGCTGGCAGAACAGCGCTTTGACCTGGTCTTAATGGATTGCATGATGCCGGTCATGGATGGCTATGAAGCCTGCCGCAGTTGGCGCGCGGCCGAGGCGCAAGAAGGGCGCCAGCGGGTGCCGGTAATTGCGCTGACCGCCAGCGCCATCGACGGCGACCGCCAGCGCTGCCTGGACGCCGGCATGGATGACTACCTGAGCAAGCCGTTCACGGCGGCCCAACTGGGCGATATCGTGCAGCGCTGGTGCGGCGCACCGGCTGCCAGCAGCGGCGTGGCGTTGTAGGAGATCCGTGACAGGAATGGCCCGGAATGCCCTATGTCTGGCCGCCTGCCTGGCTGTCATACTGTCGCCATGGGGCGGCAACTGCAGGGAGGCAAACATGGACACCCGGAAAACACACCCGGCATGCGGCGCCGCCGCGATTAACACTGCAATCAACGCTGCGCTCAATGCCGCAATCAACGCCGCAATCAACGCCGGGCAGCGCCATGCCGTGTGCTGAGTGCCGGACCCTCATGCAGCTGCCGCTACCGGCGGCGCTGCTGCTGACCATCCCCGGTTTTTACCTTGTGCTCGATGGCGCCACTCCATGGTTGCCGTGGGCCGGCCAGTTGCTGTATGGACTGGCGGCGCTGCTGTGCTGCGCGCACTTGTTGACGCCGGCCCGCTGCCATGGGCGGGCACGGGCACGACACTGGCGTTACCTCGACCGTTTGCTGCTGCTGGTCATCGCCGCGTCCATCTGGCCCTCGGCGCCCCCTTGGAGCAATATGGAATGGTTGCTGCGCCTGCTTGGCTGCGCGGCGATTTTTGCGCGCCTGCTGTCGCTGGCGGCGCACCATGTGGCGCCCCGGCCGCTGTTGCGCACCTCGGTCGCCTCGCTGGCGATGCTGCTGGTGGCCGGCGCCGGCTTCTATTGGCTGGAGCCGCACGTGCACAGTTTTGGCGATGGCCTGTGGCTGGCGTTTACCACCGGCGCCACCGTCGGCTACGGTGACATCGTTCCGTCCACGCCGGCCTCGCGCATCCTGGCGGTGTTCATTGTGTTGCTGGGCTACGCGGTCTTGTCACTGGTCACGGCCAGTATTGCGGCGGTGCTGGTCGGTGAGGACGAGAAGCGCCTGCGGCGCGAACTCCATGCCGACATGCGCTTGTTGCAGCACCAGATTACCTTGCTGCGCGAAGAAATCGCGGCCCAGCGCGAGGCGGCTGACCAGCAACGGCGGGGTTAACGGGTAGAATTGCGGACCTCGTTTAGCCTGGTTCAGGCTGATTAACCCTCCAGGTCCGCCGCCCCAGTCGGCGGCCGCCTGCCTCACACGAAAGCATAGAATGAATCGACTGCTGTTTTCCTGCATGACCAGCCTGGCGCTGGCGCTGTCCCTGGCCGGTTGCGAGCGCGCCAAGGCGCCCGCGCCGGTGGACCCTGCCGCCGCCGCCGCTGTCGCCGCCGTCCCGTTCCAGAAGCTTGATACCGTGCCGGGTACCGGCAAGGAAGCGCTCGCCGGCGTCACCGCCGTGGTCCACTACACCGGCTGGCTGTACGAACCGAATGCGCCGCAGCAGCACGGCGCGCAATTTGATTCGTCCGTCGGGCGCGGCCCGTTCAGCTTCAAGCTGGACGCCGGCCAGGTCATCCCGGGCTGGGACGAGGGCGTGAAAGGTATGAAGGTGGGCGGCAAGCGCACCCTGATCGTGCCGGCAAACATGGGTTATGGCAGCGGTGGCGCCGGTCCGATCCCGCCCAATGCCACCCTGATTTTCGACGTCGAGTTGCTGGACGTGCGCTAATCGGCTAAGCCCGCGCGCCCGGCGTGCCGGCCACGGCGCCGATCATCCAGCCATGGGGCGCCAGCGTGGCGCCTTCTTCGCGCCAGCCTGACGCATACAGTGGTGTAACGCGCGGCCGGCCAGCCTTGGACGTCGCGGGGCCTGACGCCACGTCCGGCCAGCGCGACGCATCGAACTGTATGGCCGCTGCCGACAGGTTGGCCAGCACCACGATGCGTTCACCATCGGTGCTGCGGGTCAAACCGATGGCGCCGGCAGGCAAGTCTTCCAGGAACGCGGTGTCTCCGGTGCGCAGCGCGGGGTGACGGCGGCGCAGCGCGATCAGGGCCTGGTAATGCGCATACAGCTCGCCATCGAAGGCGCTCCAGTCGAGACGGTATGGCTCGAACAGCACCGGCCAGCCGGTCCACGTCGGTTCATCGAATTCCTGTCCCATCAAAATGTGCGGCACCCCGTCCATGGCCAGCAGCACGGCGGCGGCCGGGCGGTGCGCGGCGCGGCCCAGGAAGGCTGATGCGCGGCCCTGTTCCTTGTCTTCCAGCCAGCGCATGCGCAGCGACCCGCGCGGGAAACTGTAGGTGGACTCGTTCCAGTAGCGGGCGAACGCGGCGCCATCGGCCTCGCCGTGGGCGCAGCGGCGCAGCATGTCGCGCGTGCCGCCCTCGTAGGTCAGGTCACACGCGGCCAGGTGGTGAAATTCATCGTAGGACTGGGAAATGAGCGCGATGTCCGGCCTCAGCGTGGCCAGGTCGGCGCGGATCTCGTCGAGGAAATCGCAGGGCGTGATGTCGGAATCGTCGAAACGCAAGCCATCGAAGCCGATCCGTTCGATCCAGCCGCGCATGCTGTCGATCAGCGTGCGGCGCAACGCGCGGTCGGTGAAATCAAACCCGGCAAAGTAGTCGCGGTTGGGCACCGCGTAATAAATGCCGCCGTCGGCGCGCCGCGTGTACCAATGCGGATGGGTGCGCGTGTACGGATGGTCCACGCTGCTGCGGTTCAAGGTCCAGTCCATGATCACGCGCATGCCGCGCGCGTGCGCGGCATCGACCAGCGCGCGCAAGGACGCCGCATCGCCCAGCACCGGATCGATCGCATCGAAATCGCGCACCGCGTAAGGGTCGCCGAGCGTGCCGCGCCGCCCTTCGATGCCGACCGGGTGGATCGGCATCAGCCACAGCACATCGACACCCAGTTCGCCCAGGTAAGGCAGTCTGGCGCGCACGCCGTCGAAGTCGCCGCCGAAAGCCGGCACCGACAGCTGGTAAATCACGCCGTCGCGCAGCCAGTGTGGACTGGCCAGCGCCGGCCGCGCATACAGCGGGCCGGGCGCGGCGTCGCACAGGCCCGCCTGGCGCATCAGCACCGCGCCGGTTTCATCGACCGTCAGACAGGAATTATGCTGGCCGTCTTCGGAGATCCACGGATTGGCCGGGTCGGGTATCCATTGCGTGCCATCGACCACGAACTTGTACAGGTGGCGCCCGGCGGGAATCGGCAGGGTGCCCTGCCAGCGCGTGGCGGAAACGGCTTCCATCATGCAGGCGTCGCCCACCCAGCTGTTGAAGGTGCCGGCCAGGGCGACGCTGCGGGTCCCCGGCGCGGCGTCGAAAACAAAGCGTACGCCGCCCGGGACGGCGGGGCTGGCAATCGGCAGCAGGGCCGGGTCGGGTGCAAATAGCAAATCCATGGTGATCCTTTCAGGAAGCGGTGTCGGGGTGCGCCAGGGTGATGCGCAGCGCGCCGGTGTTGGCGCGCATGGGGGGCAGTGTCAGCGTCAGTTGGCGGCGCTGCGCATCCCATTCGAACGGCAGGGCGTGGCCGTCCAGGCTGGCGTTGGCGGGGCGCGCGCCGATGTTGTGGAGGACGAAGCGTACTTCGCGCGGCGCCGGAGCATAGTGTTTGCCGGTGTCGTCGGTGAGCGTGATGGTCAGTGCATTGCCCGCCAGCGCGCTGGCGAAGTGTAGCAACTGGTACTGGCCGCGTTCAAACGCATCGGGTGTGGCGCCGTCGTCATCGTAGATCTTGCCTTGGCCGGCCGTCACCTGCGGGTGGTGGTAGTAATGCACGGCCAGTTTGGCCAGCGAATAGTCGCGCGTACTCTGCACCGGCTCGACCTGGCCGATGAACGCGCCGGCCCGCACGAACACGGGAATGTGTTCCGGCGCCAGGTTGACCATGTGGATCATGCCACCGGCGTATTCCCGGTCACTGGTGTAGTCAAACCAGGGCCCGCGTCTGGGCAGGTAGACCGGCTGGCGCTGCGCCTGCGCGGTCAGCACCGGCGATACCAGCAGGTCGTCGCCCCACAGGAACGTGTCCGAGACCAGGCGCAGCGCGGGGTTGTCCGGCTCGTCGAAGAGCAAGGGCCGCATCAGCGGCATGCCGTTGACGTGGTTGTCAAAGGCCAGCGTGTAGTTGTAGGGCAGCAGGCGGTAGCGCAGGCGCGTCGCGTCGCGCGCCCGCGCCAGCGCGGCGGGTGAGCGGTAGACGGGTTCGGAGGCGACTTCTTCCTGGCCGTGCGGGCGGAACACCGGCTGGAATGTGCCGTATTGCATCCAGCGCGCATACAGTTCGTCATCCAGGTTGGCGCCGG
Source organism: Burkholderiaceae bacterium (assembly GCA_019751755.1). GTDB lineage: Bacteria > Pseudomonadota > Gammaproteobacteria > Burkholderiales > Burkholderiaceae_D > Rugamonas. Next base: position 21,150 of record JAIENA010000011.1, read on the forward strand.
CAAAGCCGCCCAGATCCGAATGCATGTAGGCCACGCCCTGCATGCCCATTTGCAGCGACAGTTCCGGCTGGCCCTGCAAGCCGCCCCAGGTACGGTTGGAATCGCCCGAGGATGGAATCAGGCCGTGGCGCTGCGAGCCGGAATAGCCGGCGCGCGCCAGGATGAATGGACGCTCGGCGGGGATCTCGCGCTGATAGCCTTCGGCCATCATGCGCGCCCATTCGTGGCCGTACAGGTTGTGCACCTGGTCGGCGCCACCGCTGGCGTGGCGCATCTCGGACGGGTGGCCTTCCGGCTCGCCCAGGTCGCAGAAGCAGCCGGCCACGCCCTGCGCATGCAAATCCTTGTAGCGGTCCCAGAACCAGTTGCGGGCTTCGGGCTTGAAGATGTCGATCAGGCCGGTGCTGCCGAAATACACGTCGTACACCAGTGGTTTGCCGTCGGGGCCTTTGGCCAGCACATCGCGCCGCAACGCTTCCTGCCAGCGCTTGGACGTCGTCATGATGTACGGCTCGATGCTGACCACGGTCTTGACGCCCTTGGCCGCAAAGTCGGCCATCATCTTGCGCGCATCCGGGAATTTTTCCTTCACGAAGTCCAAATTGCCGACCTGGCCCTTCATGTCCACGCCGTACCAGTAGATATCAAAAATAATCGCGTCCAGTGGAATCCCTGCCGCGATGTAGCGCTCGACCGTGGCGCGCGCCTCGGCTTCGGAATGGTAGCCGAAGCGGCTGGCGAAACTGCCCAGCACCCAGCGCGGCGGCATCGGCTGGCGGCCGGTCAGCGCCGTGTAATTGGCCAGCAATTCCGGCCAGCTGTCGGCGGCGATCACCTGGTAGGTGCTGCGCCCGCCCCGGGTCTCAAAGGCCAGCGTGTTGTCGCGCCGGCTGTCGATGTCCACCTCGCCGCGCTGCGCATTGTCGAAATGGATCGCATACAGGTTCGATGACATCACCAGCGGCAGCGCGTACGCCACTTGCTCGGAATGCGTTTCATAGCCGTAGTGCGCCTTGTTGTAGAGCGGCAGCCGGTAGCCGCGCCGATTCATGCCCAGCACGCGCGCGCCGGCGCCGTAGATCACTTCATCCGGCGTCAGCGTGAAATCGACGCGCTGGCCCTGCGCCGTGGGCGCATAGCCGTGTTTCTCGGCAATCAGCGGCTTACCGCGATAGGTGTAGGACAGCGCGAACGGCGCGCGGCGCACCTGCACACCAAGCGCGCCGAGGTCGAATTCCACGCCGCCATCCCGCTCGCGCACCGCCGCCGGCGCCGGTGCCGGCGGCGCGGCGGGCTGGAGCACCACCGCGTGCGAGGCGGGATCGTGGCGTTGCCCGGCCAGGATAAACGTGGTTTCCACGATCTTGTCGGTGTACCGGACGATGCGATACACGCCGTCGCTGACCGCCAATTGCAGGACGCCGTCCTGTTGTTTCCAAGAAATCAAAGTGCGTTCGGCCGCCTGGGATGGGGTGAGTGTTGTTGCCAATGTGGCAGCGAAGATCAACAGCAAAGTGGGACGGGATGGCATTGGGTGATCACTGGGAAGAAGGTGGAGAAAAGGTCGATCAACTATCGCTGTGTGTAATTTAACTACTAATGTGTCAGAAAGTAAACATTGTTTCCGCAAAAAGCCCGTGATACCATCGTTAATTGTATTTATATCAATTTGATAGTCACGTAATTTAACTACAGATGATGGTGTAATAATGAAAACAATTTTTCGCGCCGCCGCGCTGGTGCTGGCTTGCGCACACTCGGGACAGGCGCACGCCCAGGATGAGGAGGGCTTTCACGGCTATTTGCGCGCGGGCTTCGGCGCCAGTTCAAGCGGCGGGCCGCAGAGCTGTTACAGCCTGGGCGGCAACACCATGAAATACCGGCTGGGCAACGAGTGCGATGCCTACACCAAGTTCGGTTACACCAAGAACGTGGCGCAGGTCGACGCGGTGCGCTTTTACACCACCGTGTGGCTGGCCGGCTACAGTGCCCACTCGGCCTTTGAGGGCGCCCGCACCGAGGTCAACAAGGCGTACATCGAGGCGCGCGGCTTGCCGTTCCTGAACGGCGGCAATGCCTGGATCGGCAAGCGCGATTACCTGTGGAGCGACGTCCACATGCTCGACCTGTGGTACGTGATTCCGACCTATAACAGCACGGGCGCGGGACTGGACCAGATTCCCCTCGGCCCCGGCAAGTTTTCCTATGCGGTGTTCAAGGACAACGATCACAACAAGTTGCGCAGGGTGCCGGGCGCAGGTGGCGCGGCTGCCGACGTGGTGACCGATACCGTGACCGATACCGCGGCGGCGCTGCGCCACAACTTCGTCTACCAGGAGTTGCCGGTCAACCGGGGCGGCACGCTCAATGCGATTGCCACGCTGGTGCAGGCGCAGCGCGGCCCGAAGCTGCCGGGCGCCCCGCAACGGCACGGCGGCTGGGCCATGACGCTGTTCCACAAGCAAAGCGTGGGCGGCGGCGTCAATACCGCCGGGCTGCAATACGGCGTCGGCCCCGGCACCGGCGTGGGTCCCGGGGCGGACGAGGGTGTCGCGCTGTTTGGTCCGTCCGGCAGCACGGCGCTCGGCCGCGACGTGATCCAGTGGCGCGCCTTCGACTACCTGTGGATCCAGCCCACCCCGCACTTCGGCATGTCCTTGATCGCGCTGATGCAGCGCGATCAATCCAACGCGCAGGGCTCGACCACCTGGCTGACCATTGGCGCACGTCCGGTGTTTGGCATCAACCAATACTTCAAGCTGCAATTCGAAATCGGCGCCGACCGTCTCAGCGACCCGGCCGGCGGCGCGGCGCGCCGGCTCACCAAGCTGACCATCGCGCCGACGATTTCCGCCGGTCCCGGCTTGTGGGCGCGTCCGGAATTGCGCGCTTTTGTCACCTACGGCAAGTGGAACAGCGCCGCGACGCCGCTGGTCAATGCCGCCAACAGTGGCGGTCCTGTGTATGGCACGCGCACCAGTGGATTTTCCACCGGCGTGCAGGCCGAGACTTTCTTTTAAGGACGCGACATGAACAAACTGCTGGCGCTGGCCATTGCCGGCCTGGCCCTGGTGTTCGACGCCTCGGCACAGGATTATGCGATCCGCCATCTCGAACCCGCGTCGTGGTGGACCGGCATGAAGAACCCGCATTTGCAGCTGATGGTGCATGGCGAACGCATCGCCGACCTGGCGCCGGCGCTGGCGTACGACGGCGTGCGCATTGTCAGGGTGGTGCGCACCGATAATCCGAATTACCTGTTCATTGACCTGGAGATCGGCGCGCGGGCGAAGGCGGGCGGGTTTGCGCTGCGGTTCAAGCGCAACGGCAGGGAAGTGCTGCGCCACCCCTATCGGTTGGCGGCGCGCGCGCCCGGTTCGGCCCAGCGCAAGGGCTTCGGTCCGTCCGACGCGATTTATTTGCTGGTGCCGGACCGCTTCGCCAATGGCGACCCGGCCAACGACAGCGTCGCCACGGTGGCGGCCGAAGGCGCCGACCGCGGCAACCACGACGGTCGCCACGGCGGCGACATCCGGGGCATCCGCGACCACCTCGATTACATCGCTGACCTGGGTTTTACCATGTTGTGGCCGGCCCCGCTCAATGAAAACAACATGCCAAAGTACTCGTACAACGGCTACTGGATCACGGATTTCTACAACGTCGATGCGCGTTTCGGCAGCAATGACGACTACCGCCGGATGGTGCGCGAGGCGAACGCCAAAGGGCTGGGCGTGATCTACGACATGGTGTTCAACCATGCCGGCGCCAACCACTGGTGGATGAAGGACTTGCCGGCGCGCGACTGGATCAATCCGGCCGGCCGCGTCAGCCGGCACGCGCACGTGTCGGTGCAGGACGTCCACGCGTCCAGCGAGGACAAGGGCAACTTCACCGAAGGCTGGTTCAACGACTACATGGTGGACCTGAACCAGCGCCATCCGCTGCTGGCCACCTACCTGATCCAGAACAGCATCTGGTGGACCGAATACCTGGGCGTGTCCGGCATGCGGATCGACACCTACCCGTATTCGGACAAGGCCTTCCTGGCGCGCTGGTCCCGCGCCTATCGCGCCGAATACCCGAACCTCACCATGGTGGGCGAGGATTGGCACGACAGTCCTGCCGTGGTCTCGTACTGGCAAGAGGGCAAGCGCAATCACGATGGTTATGTGTCGGCGCTGCCGTCGGTGATGGATTTTCCGATGCATTACGCGTGGCTGTACGGCATGCGGCAGGCGCCGGGCGAACACCAGGGCCTGGCCCGGATCTACGACGTGCTGGCGCACGATTTTCTGTATCCGGCGCCGGGCCGGCTGGTGACCTTCGCGGGCAACCACGACACGCCGCGTTTTTATTCATCGCTGGGCGAAGACTTTGATTTGTACAAGATGAGCATCGCCTGGTACGCCACCACGCGCGGCGTGCCGCAACTGTATTCCGGCGACGAACTGCTGATGACCAGCCCGCTCGAGCGCGCCGACGGCATCGTGCGCGCCGATTTTCCCGGTGGCTGGGCCGGCGATCCGGTCGATGCGTTCAGTGGCCACCAATTGCCGGCGCGGCAGCGGGAAGCGCAGCAACTGGTGCGCAAGCTGTTCAACTGGCGCAAGCGTTCGGCGGCGGTGGGGCAGGGCGCGCTGACGCACTTCTCGCCGGAAAACGGCATCTATGTGGTGTTCCGCCATCACGGCAAGGAAAAAGTCATGGTGGTGCTGAACCAGAACCGTGGCGAGACCGTGCTGGCGACGGCGCGCTTCCGCGAAATGCTGGGCGCGCAGGCACGCGGCGCCGATGTCGTCAGCGGCAAGAGTTACGACCTCGCCGAGCACATCACCGTGCCGGCGCGCTCGGCGCTGGTGCTGGACATCAGCGAGTAGCGGATATGGCAGGTAAGCAGGGTAAGCAAGCTACGTTTCTTTCATGGAGAACCAAATGAACAACTTTGAATCAACGTTGGGTGGGAAAATGCCGGCGCCCTCAGCCGTCGGCAAGCTGTTGCTGGCGCTGTGGCAAAACGACTTGCGGTTCAAGCGCAGCGGCTGGCAGCTGGCGCTGCTGGTGGCGATCGCGGCGGGCGCCATCGTCTATGGCGCTTGGCAGCAGGAAGTCATCCACAACTTCGGCGCCCTGGCCAACGCACAATCGGCCACGATCTTTTACATGGTGCCGTCGCTGGCGCTTGGCACCCAGGGCCCGTCGCTGGCGGCGCTGCTGGTCTGGATCGCCATCGGCCGCGCGCTGTTCGCGATCCTGTGCGCCTGGCTCGATATGGTGTTTCACAAGAAAATCACCGGCCGCGCGTTTGACTGGGAATCGATGATCAACGTCGCGCTGGTCAATGGCCTGTTTTCCCTTGGGGCCCTGTTCGCGGTCCTGAACCAGCCGATCCGCAACCTGCTGGCGCATTACGACGCGCTGGTCGCCAGCGTGCCGACGCTGGTCGATTTGAACGGCTCGGTGGCGCTGGTGGTGGCGGTGCTGATCGGCGATTTTTGTTTTTACTGGTCGCACCGACTGTGCCACGAGACGCGCTGCTTCTGGAACCTGGGCCACATCAGCCATCACCGCAACCGCAACCTGACGCAAATGACGTGTGCAATTGAGCCGGGTTGGCTGCCGCTGCAGGCGGCAGGCGGCCTGGCGCTGCTGCTGTTGCCGGTGGCCTCGAAACTGTTTACCACCGATATCCGCGATGCTGGCGTGGCGCTGGTGGTACTGATGGTGATCGATACCCTGGTCGACCCGTCGCACTCGATTTTCCTGTACTGGCTGGAGTCGAAATCGCGCCTGCTGCGCGCGCTGCGCGCCGTGTTTGTCACGGCCGGCGTGCACTATATGCACCACTCCAACGAGGTGACGGGGCCGCATGGCACGGGTGTCAATTTCGGCGCCAGGCTCAGTGTGTGGGACCGCGTGTTCGGCACCTACGCCGAGCCGACCACGGAACTGCCGCGCACTGGGCTATTCGATCCCGAGGCCGACCTGTGCGTCAATCCGCTGCGTTATGTGCTGCGACCCTACCTGCGCATGGGGTTGGAACTGCGCCGCAACAAGATGAGCGACTGGCCCTTTATCGTTTTTGGCAGCACCGATTATGAGCCGCCCAATCCGGTGCGCATGAGCCGCTAGCGGCCAACCGACCCACGGCGCCCGACGGGCGCCGCGCAATTTGTGTACCCTGCAATGCCCTTTCCATCCTGGTCAAACAATATGCTTAACGATACCGCCCTCGACACCCTGTTTTATCAGGCCCGCAGCCACAATGGCTGGCAAGACCGCGACGTCACCGATGCCCAGCTGGCACAACTGTACGACTTGCTGAAATGGGCGCCGACCTCGGCCAACGGGTCGCCGGCCCGCTTTGTGTTTGTCAAATCACGGCAAGCCCGGGACCAACTGGTGGCCTGCATGTCGCCCGGTAACCAGGCCAAGACCGCGCAGGCGCCGGTCACGGTCATCATCGGCATGGACCTGCAATTCCATGAAAAACTGCCGCATTTGTCACCCGCCGTCGATGCGCGGTCCTGGTTCGCCGGTAATGATGAATTGATCAAGGCCACTGCTTTTCGCAACGCGTCGCTGCAGGGTGCTTACCTGATCATGGCGGCGCGCGCGCTGGGCCTCGATTGCGGTCCGATGTCCGGTTTCGACAACGCCCAAGTCGATGCGGCGTTCTTTGCCGGCACCACCATCCGCGCCAACTTCGTGTGCAGCATCGGCTATGGCGATGCTGCCAAAGTGCGGCCGCGCGCGCCACGCTTGGCGTTTGGCGAGGCTTGCCGCATCGCCTGAGACAGGCGCTGCGGCGTCCCCATGAAAAAAGCCCGCTGGAGAGCGGGCTTTGTGCTTGCCAAGGGAATAGCCGTGCTTAGTGCGCGGCCGCGCCTTCTGCGCCAATCCCGGTTTCCGAACGCACTTCCTGCGCTTCAAAACCGGCACGGTCAATCGCGGCGCGCTTGCTGGTGTCCGTCACCGAGAACAGCCAGATGCCGACAAAGCCCACCGTCATCGAGAACAGTGCCGGCGAGGTGTACGGGAAGATCGCCGTGGCATTGTGGAACACGTCGACCCACACCGATTTCGACAGCACGGTCAGCGTCACCGCGGTCAGCAGACCAAGGAAGCCGCCGACGGTGGCGCCACGGGTGGTGCATTTGCTCCACAGAACCGACATGAACAGCACCGGGAAGTTGGCCGAGGCGGCGATGGCGAAGGCCAGCGACACCATGAAGGCGACGTTCTGCTTTTCGAACACGATGCCCAGCAGCACGGCGATCACGCCCAGCACCATGGTGGTGATCTTCGATACGCGCAGTTCGCTGCCAGGTGCGGGACGGCCTTTCTTGATCACGGTGGCATACAGGTCGTGCGACACGGCCGATGCGCCGGACAGGGTCAGACCGGCCACCACCGCCAGGATGGTGGCGAACGCCACGGCCGAGATGAAGCCGAGGAAGATGTCGCCGCCGACCGCGTTGGCCAAGTGTACGGCCGCCATGTTGTCGCCGCCCAGCAGTTTGCCGGCGGTATCCTTGAAGTTCGGGTTGGTGCCGACCAGCACGATGGCGCCAAAGCCGATAATGAACACCAGCGCATAGAAGTAGCCGATCCAGGTGGTGGCCCACAGCACCGACTTGCGTGCTTCCTTGGCGTTCGGGACGGTGAAGAAGCGCATCAGGATGTGTGGCAGGCCGGCGGTGCCGAACATCAGCGCCATGCCGAACGAGATGCCGGAAATCGGGTCCTTGATGAAACCGCCCGGGCCCATAATGGCGTCGCCCTTGGCGTGCACTTCCACCGCGTTGGCAAACAGCGCCGACAGGCTGAAGTTATACATCTTCAGCACGGAGAAGGCCATGAAGGTGGTACCCGCCAGCAGCATCACCGCTTTGATGATCTGCACCCAGGTGGTGGCGGTCATGCCGCCGAACAGCACGTAGACCATCATCAGCACGCCGACCAGCACCACCGCGACATAGTAGTCGAGGCCGAACAGCAGCTTGATCAACTGGCCGGCGCCGACCATTTGTGCGATCAGGTAGAACAGCACGGTGACCAGGGTGCCGGAGGCCGCGAACATGCGCACTGGTTTTTGTGCGAAGCGGTAGGCCGCGACGTCGGCGAACGTGAAGCGGCCCAGATTGCGCAAGCGTTCCGCCATCAGGAAGGTCAACACCGGCCAGCCGACCAGGAAGCCGATCGCATAGATCAGGCCATCGAAGCCATTGGCAAACACGGCGGCGGAAATGCCGAGGAAGGAAGCGGCCGACATGAAGTCGCCGGCGATCGCCAGGCCGTTCTGGAAGCCGGTGATGCCACCGCCGGCGGTATAGAAGTCAGAGGCCGAGCGGGTGCGCTTGGCGGCCCACTTGGTGATGAACAGCGTCAGCAGCACGAAGGCCGCGAACATCGTGATCGCGGTCCAGTTGGTGGCCTGCTTGGTGGACTGGCCCAGGTCGGGCGCGGCCATGGCGCTGGTGGCCAGCAAGGTCAATGCGGCGCTGGCCAGGGCGCTGCAGGCCATGCGGGCGCCGGTGCGGGGGAGGCGGTGGGCGTTCATGCTGCCACCTTCTTGGCTTCGGCGGCGGCGCTGGCTTCGGCGTTCTTGTGGATGGCCTCGGTCAGCGCGTCGAATTCGCGGTTGGCGCGGCGCACGTAGATCCCGGTGATGGCGACGGTAAATACGATGACCAGCAAACCCAGCGGTACGCCGCGCGACATGACGCCGTCGCCGATCTTCGCCGCCATGAACGGCTTGTTGAAGGCGTTCAGGGCGGTGAAGCCGTAGTAGACGAACATGACGGCCCAGGCCAGCGTCCAGCCGTAGCGGGAGCGGGTCTTGACCAGCTTTTGGTAGTTGGGGTCAGCCTTGACCCGTTGCACGGCATCGTGTTCCATTTTTGTCTCCATTCATTTTGTAAGGCCCGGTGTGGTGATCCGAGCACGTAAGGGCGATCCTAAGCGTCGTTGCTTACCGCTTGCTTACGCTGTGAAATGAGATGAGGGAGAGACGACGGAAAGACGACGGAGAGAAGCGGGCGGAACGAAGCAGGGACGGTGTGGCCGGGGTGTCAACCCACCCCGGCGCGGCGGGCGTCAGCGGCGGCGCTGGCCGTTATACATGGTGTCGAGCAGGCCGGTGATTTTGCTTTCCATCTCGGGCTGCAAGTTGAGGAACTTGCAGCCGATATGCAATTGCTCGCCCAGCAGGAACGAGCGGTACGCCCGTGTCAGGCGGATTTCCAGTTCGCAAATAATCACGGTGTCCGCGCCCAGGTCGAGCCGCACATCGACCAGCTTGCGTCCCTTGATCAAGCCCTTGGCATCGTTCTTCGCGCAGCGCAGGCCGACCCCGCCCACCGAGAAGTCGTACAGCGGCAATTCATAGGGATTACCGTTCATCACGAAGGTGGCCATGAAATGCGCACCCAGCGGCGTCTCCTGGCGCTCCGACGAGCGCCGGTTCAGCACATCGCAGGTCTCCGGAAAAATCATCGGGATCAATTGCGGCTGGCCTTGCTCGGAACGCCAGGCCTTGTCGGTCAGCGTGAATTGCAGCTTGGCCGTGCGCAGCCAGGCGACAAAGGTGACTTTGCCCGGCGGCAGGATGGCGCCGTCGTTCAATTGCATCACGAAGTGGGGTAATTCGGGATCCACCGACAGAATGCGCCCTAAAATCACCTGACGGCTGCCGGGGGCGTACATCGAGATCGGATCGCCGCTGGCGGCCAGCAGCGTCAGCGCATCACCGATATCGTCCTCACTCGTCATCGGGTGCGATTGTGCCGTGGCCGGGATCGGATCGATGGCGTCTTGCAGCCGTGGCGGTCCTTTGCGGATCGGTACGGCAATAGGGGCATTGAGTAGCATGTCTTTTGGCTATGATTATTAAATGTGACAAGACGTTTTTTGGGTCAAGTTCACAATTGAAAGCCATGATAATCCTGTGATTTCTCAAAGGCAATACGTTGTGGGTTTTAGATAAGAAACTGTGGTGAAAACCCCAAACCTGAACCCGCCGGGGCCCTCGATGCCAGGGCTGCATGTCCGTTCCGGGAGCCGGAAATTTTGATAAAAATATCAATCTCGCGACAGGTAATTATTTGACGTTTTAAATAAAACGTTTAAAAACAATTGTTTATATTAGATTGGCGATGGTTGGTGCGATCATTTTGTATAAAATATCCGATTAATGTATGATGCGCCCATGGACAAAATCCATGCATTCCGCAGCCAGGCCCTTACCCCTACGATTAAAGGAAACACGATGAGCGACAACATTTTTACCGGCACCATTCCCGCCCTCATGACGCCGTGCAAGGCCGACCGTACCCCCGATTTCGACGCGCTGGTCGCCAAAGGCCGTGAGCTGGTCGATCTGGGCATGAGCGCGGTGGTGTATTGCGGTTCGATGGGCGACTGGCCGCTGTTGACGCAAGCGCAGCGCCAGGAAGGTGTGGCGCGCCTGGTGGCGGCCGGCATCCCGACCATTGTCGGCACCGGCGCCGTGAATTCCAAGGAAGCGGTGTCGCATGCCGCCCATGCGGCCCACGTCGGCGCGCAAGGCTTGATGGTGATTCCACGGGTGCTGTCGCGCGGCGCGTCGCCGGCGGCGCAAAAAGCGCACTTCGCCGCCATTCTGGAGGCCGCCCCGGCGTTGCCGGCGGTGATCTACAACAGCCCATACTATGGCTTCGCGACCCGCGCCGATCTGTTCTTCGAGCTGCGCGCCCAGTACCCGAACCTGATCGGCTTCAAGGAATTCGGTGGCGCCGCCGATATGCGTTACGCGGCCGAGCACATCACCAGCCAGGATGACAGCGTGACCTTGATGGCCGGCGTCGATACGCAAGTGTTCCACGGCTTCGTCAATTGCGGCGCGACCGGCGCCATCACCGGCATCGGCAATGCGTTGCCGCGTGAAGTGCTGCTGCTGGTGGACCTGTGCCGCAAGGCCGCCCAGGGCGACGTCACCGCACGCCGCCAGGCGCGCGAACTGGAATCGGCGCTGGCGGTGCTGTCGTCGTTTGATGAAGGCACCGACCTGGTGCTGTACTACAAGCACATGATGGTGCTGAACGGCGACACCGAATACACGCTGCACTTCAATGAAACCGATGTGCTGAGCGACGCCCAGCGCCGTTACGCCGAGACCCAGTACGCCTTGTTCCGCACCTGGTACGCCGACTGGTCGAAGCAGGTCGTGGCCTGATCAGGGGCCGCGGCGCGGCACGGGGTCGGATGATATAATTTATACCATTTTGACCCTATAAAGAGTTGCCGCGATGAATTCCCCACTCCAGGCGCCTGGCCTGTCCGTTACCACCGTTGCGGAGCAGGCGGCCGACGCGATTCGGCGCCGGATCATTGCCGGTGAACTGCCGGAAGGATTCCAGCTGCGGCAAGATGCGCTGGCGGCGGAACTGGGCATCAGCCGGATTCCCGTGCGTGAGGCCCTGGTTCAACTGGAAGGGGAAGGGCTGGTGCGCATCGTGCCGCACAAGGGCGCGGTGGTGTCCGAAATGTCGATCGAGGAAATCAACGAACTGTTTATGCTGCGTGGCTTGCTGGAGCCTCTATTGCTGAAAAAGTCGGTACCCAAGCTCACCGCGGCCGATTTCGCGCAACTCGATGCGACGCTGGCGGAATACCAGCAAGCGCTGCACGCGCAGCATCCGGCGCGCTGGGGCGAGTTGAACACGCAAGTCCACCACCTGCTGCTGTCGCGCGCCGACCAGCCCCGCACCTCGGCCATCGTCGCCACGCTGCTGCAGCAAACCGACCGCTACACCCGGTTGCAATTGTCGCTGAGCGCCGCCAGTTGCGTGCGCGCCGAACAGGAGCATGAAGAACTGGTGCGCCTGTGCCGCAGTGGCGAAGTGCGCGCCGCGGCATCGCTGTTGAAGCGCCATATCGAGCATGCGCGCACCGAACTGGAGCAGTTCATCCGGTCGCGCCGGCGCGCCTGACTATCGCCACCACAGCCACCGCTGTACAGTCACCGCTTTATAGTCACTGTCTTACAGCTACTGTCTTACAGCCACTTCAACAGCAATTCCGCCACCGCCGGCGCATCGAGCAAGGCCATGTGATTGACGCCCTCCAGCACGGCTTGCCGCTCCGGCGCAAAGGCCAGTGTGCGTCCCGCCTCGGCGTGGCGGCCCAGCGCGCTGTCCAGCGGCACCAGGCCGTCGCCGACAATCTTGCCTTTCATGTTGCCCACGAAGGTGCCCGTGTTGGCGCCCATCGCGGCCGCCACCGTATGGCAGGCCACACCGACTGGCAGCGGCACGAATTGGGGCAGGGCGCGGCGGTGCGCAAAGCGGTCGCCATCTTGCCAGTCGTTGTCGAGCAGGCTGCCGTGACGCAAATCCGTGATGCCGGCGCTGCGCAATTTTGCCAGGCGCGAAAACGGCGCGCTGTATTTGCTGAGGTCCGTCAGCACGTGGACCCAGTTGCCGCCCCGTTCCAGCGGCGCGCCATGGTGCGGCGAGCCCAGGAACACCAGTTTGCTTAACCGTCCCAGCCAGTCGTAGCCGGCCTCGGCGCCGTAATGGCAGGCGCTGCGCGTCACCAGTCCCCCCATGCTGTGGCCAACGATGACCAGTTCCGTCACCGGCACCGGCCACGACAGCACCAGCGCCTGCAATTGCTGGGCGAAATCGCGGCCATTTTCTGAAATGTGGCGGCCGCTGTTGTAGTGCAGGTAGACCGGCGTGTAGCCGCGTTCGCGCCGCAGCAGTTCGCCGTGGTCATGGCCGTTGCGGCGCCACTGCACATCGTTCATGCACAAGCCATGCACCAACACCACGATGCGCCCGCTGATATCGCCTTGCGGCTGTTCGGTACCGACCGCCAACGGCGCCCCGTGGCGGCGCAAAGTCATGGGAATGGCCAGCGGATTGCCGCTGCGCGCCAGTGCGTCGCCGACCACGCCATTGAGCGCGGCCAGCAGCGCTTCGCGTCGATGCGACGGCGTGGCTTCGCCCAGTACGCCCTGCAGCGCGCCCAGCAAGCGTTCCAGTCCCGCGCCGGCCAGGCCGGCCGAACCACGCACGCCGCCATATACCAGCGAGGCCGCGCGCGCCAGCGGCTTGCCGGCCGGGACGTTGGACAGGATCGCCGTGTGCACCGCTTCGGCAATGTCGGTTACGCCTTGCACCGCGCCGGTGACCAGGCGCGCCGCACCGGCCAGTTCATGGGCACGGGAAGTTTTATTGCGCATATCGATGTCCTCAGCATGGGGTGAAGCCCGATTCTAAGCTGAACCGCCCGCCGCAAGGCGTGACTGAATTGGAGGCATTCATCTATTCCCCCACACGCTGATATCCGAACGGGTATCGCTTCGCCATAAAACGTCATTGGACGCACTAGATAGCAAAGCGATATCGTGCGATCGCTGGCAAAGCTATCAACACTAATAATATTCCTGGAGACCCTCTTGACCAAACTCTTCCCACTATGGGGAGCGACCGCTGCATTGACGGCCGCCCTGACCACCTGCCTGATCCCCTCCGACGCCGTGGCGCAAGCGGCGTATACGCCGGTCGCGTTCCAGAACGCGTCGGTCCACGATCCGTCCATCATCAAGTCCGGCGGCACGTATTATGTGTTCGGCTCGCACCTGGCGTCGGCCAAGTCCACCGACTTGATGAAGTGGACGCCAATGACGGATGGCGTCAGCGCCACCAATGCGCTGTTCCTCAACGGTTCGGCCAACGTGTATACGGAACTGGCGGAAACTTTCAGCTGGGCGCAAACGTCCACCTTATGGGCGCCCGACGTGATCCGTCTGGCCGACGGCAAGTACTACATGTACTACAACGCCTGCAAGGGCGATTCGCCGCGCTCCGCACTGGGCATCGCCGTGGCCGACAAGATCGAAGGCCCGTATGTCAACAAGGGCATCATCCTGAAGTCCGGCATGTGGGGCCAGGCCAGTCATGATGGCACCGTATACGACGCCCTCAAGCACCCGAACACCGTGGATCCGAACGTGTTCTTCGATAACGGCGGGCGCCTGTGGATGGTGTACGGCTCGTATTCGGGCGGCATCTTCATTTTGCAAATGAACCCCACCACCGGCATGCCGTTGCCGGGCCAGGGCTACGGCAAGCGCCTGATGGGCGGTAACCACAGCCGCATCGAAGCGGCCTACGTGATGTACAGCCCCGTCACGCAGTACTACTACCTGTTCTCGTCGTTTGGCGGCCTCGATGCCAGCGGCGGCTATAACATGCGGGTGGCGCGCGCCACCTCGCCGGACGGCCCGTACGTCGATGCGCAGGGCGTCAACATGGCCAACGTCAAGTCCGACCCAAGTAAGCCGCTGTTTGACGATGCCTCGATCGCGCCGTATGGCGTGAAAATCATGGGCAACTTCCTGTTCGAGCGCAAGATTGGCGATGCCGGCACCGGCATTGGCACCGGCTATGTGTCGGCCGGCCACAATTCGGCGTATTACGATGCCGCCACCGGCAAGCACTTCCTGGTGTTCCACAGCCGTTTCCCCGAGCGCGGCGAACAGCATGAAATCCGCGTGCACCAGATGTTCATGAATGCCGACGGCTGGCCGGTGGTGGCGCCTTACCGCCATGCCAATGAAACGCTGGCCACGGTGCGGCGCGAATTCGTGTTGGGCGACTATCTGTATGTCAACCATGCCAAGGACATTTCCGCCACCATCAAGAAATCCAAGCTGATCACGCTGAACAGCAATGGCAGCGTCACCGGCGCGGTCAGCGGCAGCTGGGCGCTGGTCGGCAACAACCAGGTCGAAATCAGCCTGCCCGGTGCGTCGCCGTTCAAAGGCGTGTTCCTCAGCCAGTGGGATGAAACCTCGAAAAGTTATGTAATGACGTTCTCGGCCACCTCGCGTGAAGGGGTCTCCATTATGGGCAGCCGCCTGATCCCGCGCACCGATGCGCAAGTGGCCAGCGCCGTCTATAACGAACTGAGTCTGGGCAATACCAATGCCGTGACCGGCGACCTGACGCTGCCGACCAGCGGCGCGCGCGACACCGTGATCACGTGGACCTCGTCGAATCCGGCCGTGTTGAGCGCTACCGGCAAGGTCACCAGCCCGGTCGCCGACGTTACTGTGACGCTGACCGCCACCATTACCAAGGGCGCCACCACCTATGCCAAGCCATTCGTGGTGACGGTGCGCAAGCTGGGCAGCATGCTGGCCAATTACACGTTTGACGGCCATTTGCGCGATGCGGCGGGTACCTTTGGCGCCGGCACGGTGGTCGGCAACCGCATCGACGCGGCCGGCGGCAGCCTGTCGTATGAGGCCGGCATCAAAGGTAGTGCCGCCGTCTTCAACGGCGCCACCGGCGTGCGCCTGCCGGACGGCCTGATCGCCGCCAACACCTATACCGTGGCGCTGTGGCTCAAGCCGGCCCAGTTGACGGCGTTTACCACCACCTTCTTCGGCGCCCGCAGCGGCGACGCCTGGGTCAGCCTGCTGCCCAAGGGACATGATTTTGTCGGCGGCGCCTCGATGCTGTGGTCGGGCACCGCATGGTATGACGCGGGCCTGGGCATGAACATCCCGACCGGTCAGTGGTCGCACCTGGCCTTCACTGTCAAGAACGGTGCGGTCAATGTCTACGTCAATGGCGTCAAGCGCTTTAGCGGCGCCAATTTCCCCAACGTGTTTACGACAACAAACGGCGTGTTCGCGCTGGGCGTGAACTGGTGGGATACGCCATATAAAGGAGCGATGGACGACTTGCGCATCTATGGCGCGGCCTTGAGCGACGCGGAAATCGCCAGCATCGCACGCTAAATTCACGGAGATTGATAATGAAACAGATGACGAAACAAATGCCGACACTGACGATGACACTCAAGAACATGCTGCTGTCCCTGGCGCTGGGACTAGCTTGCGCCAGCGCCAGCGCGGGCGTGGTGACGTTCGACGACCTGTCCGGCGACTATACCGACGCCATCGCCGCCGGCTACCAGGGTTTTAACTGGGACAACATGAACGCGATCGGCGCGGACGCCTTCCCCGGCAGCGGCTATGCAACGGGCGCCGTGTCGGGCGCCAACACCGCCTTCAACCGCGATGGCGGCACGGTGGCCATTTCCAAGGCCGGTGCCGGCGCCTTTGATTTTATTGGCGCCTACTTCACGTCGGCGTGGCTGGACCAGGAGCTGTCGTTCGAGGGCTATGCCAACGGCCAACTGCGCTATGCCAGCCCGGCGTCCTTCGTGATCGACACCGTGACGCCGCTGTGGGTGGGATTGAACTGGAGCGGCATCGATACGCTGGTGATCTACAACAGCAGCGGCACCCAGTGGGCGATGGACAATATGACGGTGCCGGAGCCGTCGTCGCTGGCGCTGTTGGGCGTGGCGGCGATGGGCTGGATGCTGGCGCGCCGCCGGCGCCATTGATCCGCCGGCGTGGTGCTGTCGGAGGCGGGGTGGGCGAGGCCAGCGATGGCCTTGCCGCATAGCCAGGCTAGGTACGCGCCCCTTAGGCCCCCGGTATTGCACCCGGGGCCTTGCCGCTAGCGGGCCGCACCGGGCCGCTTAGGCGGCGTTGAAGAAATGGTCGTGAATCGCTTGCAGCGCCAGCTTGCGGTCGTTGCGGTCGACCAGCATATAGGCCGCCACTTCGCTGGCGCCGGCTGCCGCCAGCGTGACGCGCACGCCGCCCGCCAGCGCGGCCGATAAGGCCCGGCTGGCGATCGCGCTGCCGACATTCGAGGCATCGAGCACGCCATCGCCGACCACCGCGACGATCGCCACCGCGTCATTGCGCGACACTTCCACCACGCCGGGGATATGGTGGCCGGCCACGGCGGCATAGGCAGCCTCCAGATGGTCGCGCGACAGCAGCACATTGATGGCGGTTTGCGCCGTCAGCACGCTCTTGATGTTGATGCCGTGGCGGTCCAGCGCGGACGTGACTTCGGCCAGGATGCCTGGCTTGAAGCCGACGCCGGGGCCGTGCAGTTTCAGGATCGCGACGTCATCGCTGGACGACACGCTTTTCACCACGTCACGCGTGACGGTGCGCTCGGCGTCGATCACGGTAAACGGGTGCAGGCCCAGTTCCGGCTTGGTGATGTTCAGGATGCGGATCGGGATGCCCTGGTCGAACAGCGGTTCGACCGTGCGCGGGTGCAGGATCTTGGCGCCGAAGTACGACAGTTCCGCCGCTTCCAGGTAGTGCAGCCGGGCGATCGAATGGGCCTTGCCGACAGCGCCAGGGTCGGCGCTGAGGAAGCCATCGACGTCCTTCCACACATCGAGCGATTCGGCGCCGATGCAGCGCGCAATCGAGGCGGCCGAATAATCGGAGCCGCCGCGCCCGAACAGCGTCGGCTTGCTGTCGCGGCTGACGCCATAAAAGCCCGGCACCACCACCACGCCGTCGCCGGCCAGCGCTTGCGACACCGGCCCGGTGCTGGCCTCGAAATCGCAGGCGGCATTGCCGAACACGCCGTCCGAGATCAGCCCGATATCTTCCGGCAGCGCTTCGCGCGCGTTGATGCCACGGCTTTGCAGCACGTCGGTCAGCAGCAAGCTGGACAGGCGTTCACCGTAGCTGAGGATGGCGTCGTTGACGAAATCCGGCACGTCGCCGATGTAATGGATGCCGGTCAGGTAGCGCGTCAGCTGGTCCAGCCGCGCATTGAGCGCCGCTTCGGTCTTGGCGCGCTGCGCCGGGTCCGCGATGTTCGCTTCCAGGATCTCTTTTTTCAACGCGCGCAGCGCCAGCGTGTAGTCCTGGCTTTCCGCCAGTGCCGAGATGGTGCCGGCGCCCTGGCGGGCCGCCTGCACGCAATCGATCAGCGCGTTGGTGATGCCGTAGAAGGCCGACACCACCAGCACCAATGGGCGGTTATAGGTTTGCACCACATTGGCCACGCGGTCGATGTCTTCCGGCCGCCGCAGGTTGGAGCCCCCGAATTTCACGACGATTTTTTTCATTTTTTAACTTCCAGCAAGGCAAAAGTGCAGTATAGCGGCAAACTTTTTGGACCGGGCGGTTGTGAACGAAAGCATCGCGCGTACAATCGAAACTTCCTGAATACAACGAGATCGCCATGAAGCCATTGATTGCGTTAATGACCCTGTTGCTGGCGGGCGCGGCCCACGCTGACAGCGGCGGCCTGTGCCAGTCCGTGTGTGCAACCGATAAGCGTGAATGCCGCAGCGAGGCGGCGTCGTTGGCGGAAGACGATAAATTGCCGTTGCTGTCGATGGAAGACCTGAACCCGAATGCGCGGGTGGCGCGCGGCATGGCGGACAAGCCAAGCGAGGCGCAGGCGAAGCAGGGCTATGAGAGCCGCCGCGTGCGCGAGCAGCGCAGCTGCGACACGCAATACCTGCGCTGCGTGCAGGCTTGCGCAAAGCAGGAAAATCCCAAGCAGGAAGCGCCGAGGGCGCAGCCGTCCAAGCAAAATTAAGCCAGGCGGAAGGTCAAGTCGGGCCCGATGCGCCTGGCCGGTCGCGCCGGGCCAGGAGGCCCGGCGGCGGCTCAGCCTGGCAGCGTGGTGTCGCCCTGCAAGGCGAACGGCACGCCGCGCGCCCAGCGGTTGGCCGACAGTGAAAACGTTTGCGCCCGCACCTGGTGGAACCAGCCGGCCGGCACGTACAGCATATCGCCCGGTTGCACGAGACATTCAATGATGGTGGCCTGGCGCGCCAGCGGGAACTGGTCATAGTCCGGCGCTTCCGGATCGAACGGCGAGCCGAACAACATGGCATTGGCTTCGCGCGGATACAGGAAGGCGTCGTGATGCGGCGGAGCCAGGAAAATGCGCTTGGTGCCCCAGATCTGCGCAAAGATATTGTCGTCGTAATCGCAGTGCAGCGGCGTCACCGTCTTGGCCGGGCCAATCCAGAAACGCGCCGGTCCCATCTTGCCAAAATAGGTCGGCCAGTGGCACAGGTGGTTCAATTCCCGCAATTCCAGGTTGCCGACATAAGGTGGTAAATTCTGTGGTAAATCCGTTTCGCCGGACGACGACAGGTCGAGGTAATCGAGCATCGACATGTCGTGCATCGCGCGGTCCGGCGCAAAGGCCGTGTTGACGTAATCGCCGACCCGCGCGCGCACCGGCAAATGGCCGTATTGTTCGCGCAGCTGTTGCGGCGTGAGGCCACACAGTGGCCAGCGGTTGACGATGCCTTCGATCAGGAACGGCAAGCCTTCGCCGGCGCGCGCGCGGAACACGGCCGCGCCGGGTTTTTTCAGGCGCGCGATCGACGTGATGGCCGCGGCCACCCGGCTGGCCTGTTTGATGGCGTCACGCATCTGCTCGATCGAGGCGACGCCGCGGATTTGCGCGGCCTTCTGTTCCCGTGCCGCGCGCACGGCGGCGGAATTTTCCGGCAGCGGCGGCAGCTGAGGTCGTATTTGGCGTGGGTCGGTCATATGCCGCTCTCCACAAACGCGCGCGCCTGCTCAAACGATTGCACCACCAGGTCGACCGCCTTTTCGACCTCCGCCTGGCGCGTGACCTTGCCGTCGAGCTGCAGTTTGATGACCACGATGCAGGCGTGCGGCATGGCTGAGCGCAGGTCCGCCACGGCGTCGAGCCAGGCGCCGGTATTGGTGTCCTCCGGGTAGGGCAGGAACACGGTCGAGACCAGATGCGCCTTGTCTTCGCCGGGACTGTCTTCCAGCCGGTTCAGCGCCACGCTGCGCGCATCGGCGCCGCCTTCGGCCAGTGCGCGCACCAACAACTCCGACAGGAAGTCTTCGCGGTCGCTGCCCAAGCCCGCGCACAAGGTTACCGAGCGGTCCGGCACATCCAGTGAACCCTGCCACTGGCCGGTGCGGGCCTGGCGCAGCTTGCGCAGGTGCGAGCCGATATTCTTGTCCATCAGCGGCACGCGCTTGCGCTTGCAGGGCCCGTCGGCACCGGGCGCCGAAATCGCTTCGGTGACTTCGACGATGGTCTTGCGCAACTGGTCCAGCTGGCCGTCGCCGACCTTACCGCTTTCGATTTCCGGCACCGCCATCGCCATGCCGGGAATTAAGACCTTGTCGCAATACGCCGCCAGGCTGCCCCGTTTCAGACGGACCATGCCATCGCGCACGATGGCGGCGATATCGCCGGCCAGCGCGCGCTGGTAAAAGCGCTGGGCCGCGCCGACGCTGGGTGCCGCGCCCAGCAAGGTCGTCAACGGTGACAGCGCCTGCACATGGCGGCCCGCCACCACCAGACACAAGGTCAATGGCGTCGACAGGATCAGGCCGACCGGGCCCCACAAGGTGCCCCACACCAGCGCCGCGACAATCACCGCCAGCGGCGACAGGCCCGACGAATGGCCGTAGACGCGCGGCTCGACCAAATAAGCCACGCTGACTTCCAGTACCAGGAACAGCGCCATGCAGGTCAGCGCCAGGGTCCAGCCGGGACCAGCGGCGGCCGCGAACAGGGCGATCAATGAGCCGGCAATGAGCATGCCGAGGTAGGGCACGAAGCGCAGCACGCCGGCCAGCGTGCCCCACAGGAAGGCATGCGGCAGCCCCAGTAGCCACAGCGTGGCGGCGATCGCCAGCCCGAAGGCGGCATTGACGATGATTTGCGCGAAGAAAAAGCGCGAAATGCCCTGCGCCGCGTCGGCCAGGGTTTGCATGGTGCGGCTGATGGCGGTGTCGCCGGCCAGCCGTATCAGGCGGTCTTGCAGTGATTCGTGTTCCAGCGAGATAAAGATGAACAGCACCAGCACGATGCCGGCCTGGCCGAGCGGGCCGGAAATCTGCGACAGCAGCTTGCCGGCGGTGTCTTGCACGTTGGGGCGGGGCGGGGCGGGCGCCGTGGCGCGCGATGGCGCTGGCGTGGCATACAGCGCGCCCGGCACATCGACCACTTGCAGCCGCGCTTCAAGGGTCGCCAGTGGACGCTCCGCCAGCCGCTGCAACTGTTTGGTCTTGGCCCGCAATTCTTTGCGGTAGCTGGGCAGGTCATCGGTCAGGCTGGCAAATTGCCCGACCATCACGGCCCCCAGCCCGGCCAGCACCAGCGCCGCCATGATCACGGTGACCAGGGTGGCGGGAGCGCGGCTCAGGCCCAGGCGCGTAAAGCGGCGCGTCAACGGCGCGACGGCGGCACTGAGGATGGCGGCCAGCGCCAGTGATTGCAGCACGTCGCGGCCAAAGTACAGGATGGCCAGCAGGCAGGTGGCGCTGATGATGTAGAGCGGGCGGGTGGGCAGGGTGGACATCGGGTTGACCAGCGGTGTAATAGGTCGTCATTGTAACTGCGCCACCCGCCGTGGCACAGGGGTCAGGTGACGTTACAGGCCCGCGTGTGGGCGATAAACGCATCCGGTGGCAGGGGTTTGGCAAAATGATAGCCCTGCGCGATCTGGCATCCCCAACTGCGGATCAGTTCCAGCGACTGCGCCGTTTCCACCCCTTCGGCCACCACGTCATAGCCCAGTTCCCGCGCCAGCGCGATCAGCGAACGCACGATGCGCTGGTCGCGTTGATTGGTGTGGACGTTGCGGATCAGCGACTGGTCGACCTTGATGACGGTGGCGGGAATTTTTTGCAGGTAGGCGAAATTGCTGTAGCCGGTGCCGAAATCGTCCAGCGCCAGGCTCATGCCCATGGCGCGGATGGTATTCAGGGTATCCAGGATGCCGGGGCTTTCCATCCAGATCCCCTCCGTGCATTCGACTTCCACGTAGCGCGGATCAAGGCCGAATTCATCGCAGGCGCCGCGCAGGCGGTCGCAGATATCGGGTTCTTCGAAGTTGTAGGCGGACAGGTTGATGGCGATCTTGATGCAGTGGCCGGCGCGGTGCCAGGCCGCCGTCTGCGCGATCGCGGTACGGATCACCCACGCCGTCAACGGGCCGATCAGCGCGGTTTTTTCCACCAGCGGGATAAATTCGGCCGGCGACACAAAGCCCAGTTCCGGATGCTGCCAGCGCAGCAGCGCCTCGGCCGACTGGCAGGCGCCGTCGTGGGCATCGTGCTTGGGCTGATACAGCAGGTGGAAGGCATGGTTGTCGATGCTGTGCTGCACGCTGTTGAGCAAGCGGAAGGCGCGCTGCTGGCCCTGGTCCGACTGGCTGTCGTAGCTGCGCCAGCGCTGCTGCGCCAGCAAGGCCTGGTTGACGGCGGCCGAGGCCTTGCGCGGCGCATCCATCGACGCACTGGGACATAACTTAAACGGCACGATACCGCCAAAGCTGGCCAGGTTCAAGGGCACGTTCAACTCCATCAGCGGCTCCTGCAAGGCCGCTTCCAGGCTGTGCGCAAAGGCGATAAAGCCGGCCGTGTCGGCATCGTGCGACAGCACGGCAAAGCGGGCATCGGTGATGTGGTAGACGCTGCCCTTGCCGCGGAACAGGGCGGCGAGCCGGCGCGCCACGCCCCGGATCAAGTCATCGTAGACCGTGATCCCCAGCACGCTGGCAATCTCGAACGCTTTCGCCGCATCGGGCATGTCGACATACAGCAGCACGCGCGGTTCGCCTTCGGCCACGGCGCCTTGCGCATCGAGGTCTTCGTCGAGCTGGAACTTGTTCGGCATGCCGGTGACGGCATCGACATGGCCGACCGCGCGGCGCAATTCAATGTGCGCAATCACCAGCGCGGCCAGGCCTTGCAACTGGCGGCGCTGCGCGGCGCTAAAGGGCTGCGCCTGCTGCGCGATCACGCACAGGGCGCCGACCGCGTAGCCGGCGCTGGTCAGCAGCGGCGCGCCGGCATAGAAACGAATCCGGTCCGGGCCGGTGACGGCGGGATTGTTGCGGAAGCGCTCGTCCTGCAAGGTGTCTTCGATGACGAGCACGTCGGCGCCACGGATCGTGTAGTTGCAAAACGAGGTTTCACGGGAGTCGCCCGGCGTGCAAAAACCGGCGCTGGCCTTGAGCCACTGGCGGTCGCGGTCGATCAGTGAAATATAGGCGCCCGGCATGCCGAACACCTCCATCGCCAGTCGGGTGACGCCGTCGAAGTAATCGCTGGTCTGGCTGTCGAGGATGCCCAGCTTTTCGAGGGCGGCGATGCGTTCTTCTTCGCTGTTACGCGGCATCAGTTGCGGGTCCATGGTGTGCGGGCCTTTTGCTCTATGGAATCTTCCAACTTTACCATAGCGCGGCAATAAAAAAAGGCAGCCCGGCTTTCACCGGGCTGCCTTTGTTACGCTACAACGGGATCTTAGATCGTGTCCAGCGCCGCATTGAACGTCGCGCTAGGACGCATTGCCGCCGCGGTTTTTTCCGGGCTTGGGAAGTAGTAGCCGCCGATGTCGACTTCCTTGCCTTGCACGGCGTTGAGTTCTTCAACGATCTTGGCTTCGTTGTCTTTCAGCGACTGGGCCAGCGGTGCGAACTTGGCCGACAGTTCGGCGTCGTCGGTTTGTGCCGCCAGCGCCTCTGCCCAGTACAGCGACAGGTAGAAGTGGCTGCCGCGGTTGTCCAGTTCACCGGTGCGGGTCGATGGCGACTTGCGGTTGTCGAGCAGCTTGCCGGTGGCGTCGTCCAGGGTCTTGGCCAGCACTTTGGCTTTTGCGTTACCGGTCTTGATGCCCAGGTCTTCCAGCGAGGCGCCCAGCGCCAGGAACTCGCCCAGCGAATCCCAGCGCAGGTGGTTTTCTTCCACCAGCTGTTTCACGTGCTTCGGCGCGGAGCCACCGGCGCCGGTTTCGTACATGCCGCCGCCGGCCATCAGTGGCACGATCGACAGCATCTTGGCGGAGGTGCCCAGTTCCAGGATCGGGAACAGGTCGGTCAGGTAGTCGCGCAGGATGTTGCCGGTCACCGAGATGGTGTCCAGGCCACGGAACGCGCGTTCCAGCGTGTAGCGCATGGCGCGGGTCTGCGACATGATCTGGATTTCCAGGCCGGCGGTGTCGTGGTCTTTCAGGTACGTTTGTACCTTCTTGATCACTTCATTTTCGTGTGGACGGTACGAATCGAGCCAGAACACGGCAGGCATGCCGGAGTTGCGGGCGCGCGTCACGGCCAGCTTGACCCAGTCGCGGATCGGCGCGTCTTTCACCTGGCACATACGCCAGATGTCGCCTTCTTCGACGTTTTGCGTCAGCAGCACTTCGCCGGTGGCCAGGTCAACGATGTTGGCCACGCCGGCTTCCGATACTTCGAAGGTCTTGTCGTGCGAGCCGTATTCCTCGGCTTGCTGCGCCATCAGGCCCACGTTCGGCACGGTGCCCATGGTGGTCGGATCGAAGTTGCCATGCCATTTGCAGAAGTTGATCATCTCCTGGTAGATGCGGGCAAAGGTCGATTCCGGCATCACGGCCTTGACGTCTTTCGGACGGCCGTCGGCGCCCCACATTTTGCCGCCCAGGCGGATCATGGCTGGCATCGACGCGTCAACGATGATGTCGTTAGGCGAGTGGAAGTTGGTGATGCCCTTGGCCGAATCGACCATCGCCAGTTCCGGACGGTTGGCGTGGCAGGCGTGCAGGTCTTTCAGGATTTCTTCCTTCTGCGACGCTGGCAGCTTTTCAATCTTGTCGTACAGGTTGACCATGCCGTTGTTGACGTTGACGCCCAGTTCTTCGAACGTCTTGGCGTGCTTGGCGAAGGCTTCCTTGTAGAAGATGCGGACGCAGTGGCCGAACACGATCGGGTGCGACACCTTCATCATGGTCGCTTTCACGTGCAGCGAGAACATCACGCCGGTCTTGCGCGCATCTTCCAGCTGGGTTTCATAGAACTCCAGCAGGGCTTTCTTGCTCATGAACATGCTGTCGATGATTTCGCCGGCTTGCAGCGCGACCTTCGGTTTCAGCACGATGGTTTTGCCGGAGGCCGTCAGCAGTTCCATTTTGACGTCGCGGGCCTTCTCCAGGGTCATCGACTTTTCGCCGTGGTAGAAGTCACCGTGGTGCATGTGCGACACGTGGGTGCGCGACGCCTGGCTCCATTCGCCCATCGAGTGCGGGTTTTTCTTGGCGTATTCTTTGACCGCTTTTGGCGCGCGGCGGTCCGAGTTGCCTTCGCGCAGGACCGGATTCACGGACGAGCCGATGCACTTGCCGTAGCGTGCTTTCAAGGCTTTCTCTTCGTCGGTCTTGGCATCTTCCGGGTAGTCCGGCAGATTGTAGCCGCGCGCTTGCAGCTCGCGCACGCACGCCATCAATTGCGCCACCGATGCGGAAATGTTCGGCAGTTTGATGATGTTGGTTTCCGGCTTCAGCGTCAGCTGGCCCAGTTCGGCCAGGTTGTTTGGCACTTTCTGGTCGTCCGACAGGAACTCGGGGAACTCGGCCAGTACACGTGCGGCTACCGAGATGTCGCTGGTGACGACATCCACGCCGGCCGGCGCGGTGAATTTCTGAACGATAGGCAGCAGCGAGTAAGTCGCCAACAGTGGCGCCTCATCGGTCAGCGTGTAGATGATTTTGGAATTCTGGGTCATAGGTTTTCCCTCGTGTGCGGTCGAAGCCCGGGTGGTTTAACTTTCTCAGCTCTCTTCAGCTTTCTTCAGTCTGGACACAGCTTTTTGCTGGAGCAGGGGGATTTTAGCAGATGGAATAACGTTCTACACTATGCAACTTGTATGTCTTATATAAGTTACATGTGTTGCTTTTGTAAAAACATTAATGGCGCGTCATGATTAAGGCCGTCACGCACCTGTCATATTGCTGAGGCTTAATACGCCGCCATGGACCGTTTCGTGACACCCGGCGCCCGGGAACTGGAGTATCTGGCCTGTATCGTCGAGCGGGCGGCCATGGTGCGCACCGAGGCCGGGTGGTCGCAGTGGTCGCAGGGGCTGCTGCAAATGTTGTTGCCGCACCAGGCCATGGTGTGCCTGCGGTCCGGTGGCGATGGCCGGCCGGCGCAGGCGTTGTGCCTGCACCCGCCGGGCATGGACGCGGCGCGGATGGCGCAACTGTGCGCATTGGCGCAGCGGTTGGTGCTGGCCTGCCGTGGCGGGTTGCCGTGGGCCCTGCCCGAGGTTGCCGATGCTGATGTTGATGGTGGCGATGGCGCCGCGGCGCCGACACCGCTGCGGCGTGACCTGGCCAAGCTCGCGCCAGGCGCCACATTGCTGCATGGCACCGGTGCGCTGGCATCTGGCGCGGTGTGGTTTATCGTGTTCGGCATGCCGCGCGGGCGCGCGGCGGTGTCCCGCTATTACCTGGAACTATTGCTGCCCAGCCTGTACCTGCTGTCGCAGCGGCTTGCGGCGCAGCCGCTGGCGGAACCACTAACGGAACCACTAACGGAACC
>JAIENA010000070.1 GCA_019751755.1 Burkholderiaceae bacterium
GGCGCCGGCCGCCACCAGCCGCGCCAAAGGATCGGTCATCGCCGCCACCGCCGCTGCGGCGGCAAGCTCGTTGCCCGCCGCCAGCGCGGTGGCCACGGCGCGGTGCTGTTCCGGCAGCAGCGCCGCCTCGGCGCGCCGGCCCGACAGGTAATCCAGGTACGCCAGGTCGGCCGGGGTGGCGTCCGCCCGCAGCCGTTCAACCCCGGGGCATGTTTCGAGCACCAGCGCCGCCAGCTGCACCGCGCAGGCCGCCAGTTCGATTTTGAGCGCCAGCGCCACCTTGCCGGTGCTGCCCACTTCGCGCCGCGCGCGCGCCAGTTCCGCTTGCGCCACCGGCTCGTTGCCGGCCAGGGCGGCGGCCATCGCGCGTTGCTGCGCACGGTGCGCATTCAATTGCCAGTCCGGCACCGGCGGGCCGCTGCTGCAGGCTGTCAGGGCGATCGCCATGGTCGATGCGGTCAATCCACGGAGCAGGGCGGTCATGGTAATTTGATCTCCGCATCGCGTTTAAAGGGCCACTTGCGGTTGATTTCATTGATCAACTGTTCGATCTTGCGCAAGTTGCTGTCGACATCGGTGCGCAGCGCGCCCAGATCCTGGGTGGCGACACGGGCGTTGGCGCCCACCGCCTGCGCCTCGGCCAGCACCGCATCCATTTTCTTCAGGCTGGCCCGCGCGTCCACCAGCAAGCCTTTCAGTTCGACCACGGCGGCCTGGGTGTCGGTCATCACGCCCTGTTTGCCAAACACTTGCTGGTTGGCGTTGCCGACCAGGCGGTCGGCCGTCAGCAGCAGCGCATTGGCGTTGCGCAGCAATTGCTGTGCCTTCGGGTCTTCGCCGGCAATCAGGCCCATGGCGCCGCCGGGACCATTGAGGCGGCCGGTGACGCCCTGCACGTTTTTCAAGGTCAGGTCGAGCGCGGAATCGGTGGCGGTCAGATTGTTCAGGTTGGCCAGCAGGTCGCGCGCGGCCGACAGCAGTTGCGGCACCTGGCCCGCCATGTCGCCGACCAGCAGTGCGCGGGTGGCGCCGTCGGGCAGCGGCGGATCGGTCGGGATGCCGGAATAGGCGCGCAGCTTGGCGCCGCCGACCAGGCCCCGTTCCAGTGTGAACACGCTGGAGGTGCGCAGCCAGTGCGCGTCTTTTTGCGTGACATCGACCAGCACGCGGGCCTTGCCATCGGCGCCCAGTTCAATGCGCTGGACGCGGCCGATGGGGAAGCCGGCAAAGGTCACATCCATGCCGATGCCGACCCCGTCGGAGTCGTCGGCGGTCAGCACCAGGCGCTGGGTGGCGTCGAACGCGCCGCGCGCATACAGCAGGTAGACGGCCAGCCCGGCCACCAGGACCAGCATCAGTGCCAGCAGCAGCCCCGCTTTCAGTTCGGCGTTGCGCAGCGAGGGCGGGACGGTGGGCGCTTGTGGTTCTTGCATGTGGTCCTCAATAATAATTGCCCATCAGCGAAGCCGCTTCAATCAGCAGCAGCACGGAAAACATGCGCACCATGTCGGACAGGCCGTGCACATGGCGCAGCCGCGCGCTGGCGCCGAAATACGCCGATGCCAGCGGGATCATGCCGACCGCGAAACTGAACAGCACGATTTTCAGCAGTAGGATCAGTGTCACGGCCGGATTGAAAATCTGGCCCACCACCCTCGTATAGCCTGGCAGGGCGTAGGGCGTCACACCGTAAATCGACAGGTAGGCCAGCACCAGCGTCAGCACGCAACTGACGGCCCCCAGCAGCCAGACGGCAAAGATGCCGGCCATCGCGCGCGGGAAGAATTCGCGCTGCAGGCCGCCGTTGCCGCGCACTTCGGCCAGCGCCTGCGCAAACGCGACGCCGGCCGGCAGGGTATTGCGCAGCGCGACAAACAGCGCCACCGTCAGCGGGAGCAATTCCAGCACCAGCACCCGCACCACCATTTCCAGCGCATAGCGCGACAAGCCATAGCTGCTCGACGTCACCACCACGATGCGGATGATGACCAGGCTGATCAAGGTCGTCATCAGTGAAAACCACAGCAAATGCGGCGCCGTGCCCAGCACGATTTCGCGCGCCAGCACGGGCCGGGCGCGCCGGTTGTAGCTCGATGGGGTCAGCGCCAGCGTCGCCACCAGCACCGTGAAATGCAGCACTTGCCACCAGCTGACCAGCCAGTCCAGCGCCCAGCGTTGCAGCTCGCGCAGCGGCGCGAACAGGGGGGAGGGTGGCGGGGCGGATGGGGTGTTCATGGGCGCCATGTTAGCACCGGCCATCACGGGCCGGAGAACGATTCGATGATGGCGTCGGCCGCCGCCCGCACCCGCGCCGTGCGGTTCAAGTCGGTGTGCATCACCAGATAAACGTCGTAATGCTGTTCCCGCTCCGGCCAGATGCGCACCAGCTCCGGCATCTGGTCCGCCATATGCGTCGCCAGTTCGCCAATGCCCAGGCCGGCCTTGACCGCATCATGCAGCATCAAGCCGGTATTGACTTCCATCGCCACCCGCGCGTTGGCCACCGGTTCGCCGCACAGCCGGTCGCCATGGCGCGGCGCCACGCTGGCCTGGTAAATCACCAGATCGTGGCCTTGCAGCGCATTGCCCGGCTGCGGCATGCCGTGCCGCTCCAGGTAGCTGCGCGCGGCGTACAGGCCCAGCGTGCGCCGCACCAGGCGGCGCGACACCAGGTCCGGGTCGGTCGGGCGCACGGTGCGGATCGCCAGGTCCGCTTCGCGCCGCGTCAGGCTCGACAACTGGGTCGAGGCCGACAGCACGATGCGGATCTCCGGGTGCCGCAGGTGCAGCCGCTGCATGGCGTCGATCACGAAGTGCGCCGCCATGGTGTCGGAGGTCGCCACCCGGATCACGCCGGACAGGCGGTGGTCGATGCCCTGCATTTCCCGCTGCAGGCGGTGGGCGGCGGCTTCCATTTGCTCGGCGGCGCCGACCGCCAGTTCGCCGGCCGGGGTGGCGGCATAGCCACCCGGCGTGCGTAGGAACAGCCGGGCATTGAGCGCCTTTTCCATCGTGGCCAGGCGGCGGCCCACGGTGGCCTGGTCGATGTCGAGCGTGGCGGCGGCGCCGCGCAGCGTGCCGGCGCGGTAAATCGCAAGAAAAATGCGGGCGTTATCCCAATCCATGGATGGCGGCTATGCGGTGGTTATGCGGTGGCAAGTGATGCAAATTTGCATCGGAGTGCTGATCATATGCGTGTTTACTGCATCCTTCAAGCGGCCTAGGATGCCGGCAGGGCAAACGTAAGGGGAGAAATCATGCGCAATCAGCGGCAGGAAATACAAGCGGTCGGCGCGGCGGCGCAACGGCAGGGCGGGGCGCTGACCTTGCTGACACTGGCGGCTGGCTTTGTCATGGCGATGATTGATGTCACCGCCGTCAACACCGCGTTGTCCGACATCGCCGCCGATTTGCACGTGCCGCTGGCGGGCCTGATCTGGGTGGTCGATGGCTATACGCTGACGTTTGCCGCGCTGTTGCTGGCTGGCGGCGCGCTGGGCGACCGCTATGGCGCAAAAAACGCCTATCTGGCCGGGCTCGGTGTTTTCCTGCTGGGCTCGGTGCTGTGCGCACTGGCACCGGGCGGCGCCAGCCTGACGGCGGCGCGCTTGCTGCAAGGCGCGGGCGCGGCGCTGTTCCTGCCCAGTTCACTGAGCTTGCTGAGTCACACCTTTGACGATGACAAGGTGCGTGCCCGCATGGTCGGCACCTGGTCGGCCATGGTGGCGACGGCGTCGGCGGCGGGGCCGCTGGTGGGCGGCATTCTGGTGCATGAATTCGGCTGGCGCAGCGTATTCTGGGTCAATCTGCCGGTCGGGCTGCTGGGCATCGTGCTGGCGTTGCGCCTGATCCGCCCGGTGCCGCCGCAAGCGCGGCCGATCTCCTACACCAGCCATGCGCTGGGCATGCTGGCGCTGGCCGGCCTGAGCTTCGTGCTGATCGAAGGGCCGGTCTTGGGCTGGCGCTCGGCGCCGGTGCTGGTGACGCTGGCCGCCGCCATCACCGTGGCGCTGGCACTGGTGTGGCGCGAGCGGCGCGCCGCCCATCCGCTGTTGCCGCGCGCGCTGTTTGCCACCCCCGCGTTTGCCGCCGTCAACGGCATCGGCTTCTTTATCAACCTCGGCGTGTTTGGCCAGTTATTCCTGCTCAGCCTGTATTTGCAGCAGCGCGGCGCCGATGCGCTGGGAACCGGCTTGTCGCTGTTGCCGATGATGGCGGCGTTTATCGCGGGTAATTTCTCGGCCGGCCGCATCACCGCCCGGGTCGGCATGCGCGCGCCGCTGCTGGGCGGCCTGGCCACCGGGTCAGCCATGGGGCT
Organism: Burkholderiaceae bacterium; assembly: GCA_019751755.1. Lineage (GTDB taxonomy): Bacteria > Pseudomonadota > Gammaproteobacteria > Burkholderiales > Burkholderiaceae_D > Rugamonas. The sequence continues at coordinate 4,319 of JAIENA010000070.1, forward strand.
GGTGTTGCTGGCGCTGGCATGGGCCCTGCCGGACGTGCGCTTTGGCGTCCTGCTGGCGGTGATTATCGTCATGAACGTGGCGGTCGGCATCGCGATTCCCGCCATGACGGCCAGTGTCATGCAGGTGGCCGGCAAAGCCTATGCCAACAGCGCGGCCGCCGCGCTCAACGCCAACCGCCAAATCGGCGCACTGGTCGGTGTGGCGCTGATGGGCTCACTGCTGCATGCCTTGCCGGCGTGGTCGCAGCGGCTGCCGGCCGGCTTTGCCGTGGTGGCGCTGGCGTTCGGGTGCGGCGCCGCGCTGGCCTACCGCCACGTCCATTTGCGGACATAGCGACCGACGCGGCGGCGGGCAACACGGCGGTGCAGGGCATGGATTTTCTCGCGGTGCACTGGCGTAGCGCTACCAAATGGTGTACTGTGGAAACTTTCCTGTTTTACAATTTTGTAATGACTTCCGTCCCCATCCGACTGATCGCCGCCGCCGCCATGCTGGCCTGCACCCTGACCGGGCAAGCCGCCATCAACTTGAATGACAAGGTGCCACCCGCACCCGATGTCAAGACCGGCAAACTGGCCAATGGCTTGACCTATTACATCAAGCAGAACGGCAAGCCGGAAAAGCGGCTGGAGTTGCGGCTGGTGGTGCGCGCCGGCTCGGTGCTGGAAGATGACGATCAGCAGGGACTGGCACACTTCGTCGAACACATGGCGTTCAACGGCACCACGCATTTTAAGCGCAATGAACTGATTTCCTACCTGCAGTCGATCGGTGTGAAATTCGGCGCAGACCTCAATGCCTACACCGGGTTCGATGAAACCGTGTACATGCTGCCGATCCCCACCGACAAAAAGGACAACGTGGAAACCGGCTTCCAGGTGCTGGAAGACTGGGCCCATGGCGTGCAATTCGACGATGACGCCATCGATGGCGAACGCAATATCGTGCTGGAGGAATTGCGCGCCCGTGGTGGCGTGGACAAGCGCATGTTGCAGGCCATCCTGCCGAAAATGCTCAATGGTTCGCGCTATGCGCAGCGCCTGCCGATTGGCAAGGAAGAGGTGCTGAAGCATTTTAAATATGATGCGGCCAAGCGCTTTTACCGCGACTGGTACCGTCCCGACCTGATGGCGGTGGTGGCGGTTGGCGACATCGATCCGGCCGAAGCGGAAAAACTGATCCAGCGCCATTTTGCGCACCTGAAAAACCCGGCCCAGCCACGCCCCCGTACTGTCAACGAGATCCCGTCGCGCGCGCAGTCGGAAGCGCTGGTGGTGACCGACAAGGAAGCGGCCTCGAATGCGGTGGCGATCCGTTATGCGATCCGCAAGGAGCGCAGCCGCGCCACCTTTGCCGACTACCGCGAAGATTTATACGAAGCCATGATTGGCTTCATGCTGGCGCAGCGCGTCAATGAATTGACCCAGCAGGCCGAGCCGCCGTTCATCGGCGGCCAGGCCGGCATGTCGCCGGTGATGACGGGCTACCGCACCTTCACGGCGCTGGCGGTGCTGGGCAAGGGCGGCAGCAAGCCCGCCATCGATGCGCTGGTGCAGGAAGTGGAGCGGGCGCGCCGTTTCGGCTTCAGTGCGCAAGAGCTGGAACGCGCCAAAAAGACCTTCATGCGCTCCTTCGAGCGCGCTTACCAGGAGCGCGACAAGACCGATTCCGGCCTCCACGTCAACAACCTGATGGGCAGTTTCCTGACCGGACGGGCGATCGATCCCGGCATCGTCAATGGCTATGGCTATGTCCAGGAACTGTTGCCGGCCGCCACCCTGGACGACATCAACGCGCTGACCGCCCAATTGCTGCCCTCGCATGAGCAAATGCTGGTGATTTACCAGGGCAACGACAAGGCCGAACCAGCGGCGCCCAAGGAAGCCGAATTGCTGGCGCTGGCCGAAGCGGCTGAAAACCGCACGGTGGCCAAACGCGAAGAAAAAGTGCTGGCGACGAGCCTGATGGCGCCGCCGCCGCCGGGCAAGATTCTCTCGGAAGTGGTCGACAAGCCGCTCGGCACAACCGAGCTGCGCCTGGCGAACGGCGTGCGGGTGGTGCTGAAACCGACCGATTTCAAGAGTGACCAGGTGCTGATGGCGGGCTTCCGCCCGGGCGGCCAGTCGCTGTATGGCGGCGATGACGTGTTCAACGCGCGTTACGCCAGCAACATCGTGTCGAGCATGGGCGTGAAATTCGCGCCGGCCGATTTGCAGAAAATGCTGGCCGGGAAAACGGTGTCGGCCTCGTCGTGGGTCGGCGCGCTGGGCGAAGGCTTGCGCGGCGGCTCCGGCAGCGCCGACGTCGAAACCATGCTGCAACTGGCGCACCTGGCGTTCACCCAGCCGCGCCGCGATGAAGCCCTGTACCGCTCCTTCATCGGCAAGCAGCGCGACTTGGCGCGCACCTCGCTGTCGAATCCGGACGTGGTGTTCAGCGATCAGTCGATCGCCACCTTGTACAACAACGATCCGCGCGTGGCCCGGGTGGCCCGGGTCGAAGACTTCGACCATATCCAGCTGGACCGCGCGATGGCGATCTACCGTGAGCGCTTTGCCAGCGCGCGCGACTTCACCTTCGTGCTGGTCGGCAGCTTTGATCTGGCGGCCATGAAGCAACTGGCGGCGACTTACCTCGGCAGCTTGCCGGTGACGGACGCGCCGGTCGCCTACAAGGATATCGGCGTGCGTCCGGTCAGGGGCGTGGTGAAAAAAGACGTGTTCAAGGGCACGGAAAACAAGAGCCTGGTGACGCTGACGTTCACCGGCGAGGCGCCCTATTCGGAAGCGGCGTCGCTGAGCCAGAGCGCACTGGTGGAAGTGCTCAACATCAAGGTCACGGAAGTGTTGCGTGAAAAGCTGGGCCTGATCTACAGCGGCCAGGTGGGGGCCTCGCTCAACAAGATGCCGTATGGCCACTACACGGTCTCGGTGAGCTTGCCGTGCGCGCCGGAAAACACCGGCAAGGTGGCCGACGCCATGCTGGACCTGGTCAAGACCCTCCAGCAGCACGGGCCGGACGCGGCGGACCTGGCCAAGGTCAAGGAAAACTGGTCGGTCAACCGCCGCCGCGCGCTGCGTGAAAACGGTTACTGGCTGAACCAGCTCGATGCGTCCTACGCCAACGGCCTGGACCCGGCCAAGATCCTCGACTTCGAACAACGCGCCGCGGCGCTGACGCCGGCCGATGTGCAGGCGGCCGCCAAGCGCTACTTCGATTTTGACAATTATGTGCAGATGACGCTGTACCCGGAGGCGAAGCAGGCCGCCAATTAAGCTGTCAATTAAGGCGCCAATTAAGCCGCCATTTACGCTTGCGCCGCGTGGCACACCACGCATAATTTATTTCCGTCCGGATCGCGGAAATACGCACCGTAGTAATCGGCGTGGTACTCGGGCCGCAAGCCCGGTACCCCCTCGCCGCTGCCGCCATGCGCCAGCGCCGTCGCATAGGCCGCATCGACGGCGGCGCGCGACGGCGCTTGCAGCGCCACCATCTGGCCATTGCCGACCGACGCTTCCCCGGCATAGGGTTTGCCCACCACGAACAGCGGACGGGGCGCGTCGGCCGGCATCCAGGCGGCCCACGGGCGGCCCCCATCCTTGAACTTTTGCGGCAGACCCAAGCTCGCCATCAGCGGCGCATAAAAAGCATAGGCCCGCTCGAAATCACTGACACCCACAAAGACGTGCGACAGCATGGTTATTCCCCTCAGTATGTGGCGTAAAATGCAATAATTAAATAGAAAATAGACGGAGACCGGTATGCCTGACGATACCATGGCTGAGCACCCGGGCAATGCCGCCGCGCCGCTACGCACCATCGCCGAGCTGCCGGGGCCGAAAGGCATTCCGATCCTCGGCAATGCGCGTCAGATCGAACCGCAGCAATTTCATCGTACGCTGGACCAGCGTGTTGCCGCTGCCGCTGCTGCTGCACCCCTGCCCTGGACAACAGCGTGGCCCGTAAGTTTTATGCAACAGCAGCGGCATTTTGCCGCTGCGAAATGATCGTGTCGCAATAAATGACTGCTAACCTTGCGGGTTCGGCAAGCGCCGATCCAACTAAAAAAACTCGCAGGGGACTTTGCATGTTGAAGAGAATCGCCATCGGCATTGTTGCCGTCGTCGTGATCATCCTGGGCCTGGCGCTGGCCCAGCCAAGTTCGTTTGCCGTCTCGCGCAGCATCGTTATCAAGGCGCCGGCGGAAAAAATCTATCCGCTGATCAGCGATTTTCACCGGTGGGGCGCCTGGTCGCCCTGGGAAGCGCTGGACCCGGACATGAAGCGCACGTTCACCGGCGCCGCCAGCGGCGCGGGCGCGGTTTATAGCTGGGAAGGCAATGACGCGGTCGGCGCGGGGCGCATGGAAATCACGGGCGCGCAGTCGCCGGCGCAAATTGAGATCAAGCTGGACTTCCTGAAACCCATCGCCTCGCAAAACAGCACCGTGTTTGCGCTGCAGCCGCAAGGCGATGGCACCCGGGTGGTATGGACCATGTCCGGTCCCAGCACTTTCATGACCAAGCTGATGGGGGTGTTCGTGTCGATGGATAAAATGATCGGCCCGGATTTTGAAAAAGGCCTGGCCAGCATGAAAACGGCGGCGGAAAAGTAAGGCGGCGCACAGACCTGGGTCAATCCGCGTGCGATAGTGCAGACAGGATTATACTGACGGCAAGTGCCCCCACGGAGAGGTCCGCCATGAACCTGATGACCCGCATCGCGCTGGCGTGCGCCCTGGCCGCAGCGGCGGCCGTCACCACGAATGCCACGGCGGCCGCGCCGCTACGGTCCGACCACCCGATTGTCGGCACCTGGCGCTTTGTGTTGCCGGATGGTTCCTGTCATGAGGTGTACCGCATGCGCGCGGACGGCACCGCGCTGATCACCAGCGCGGCCGAAGTGGTGGAAACCGAGTTCGCGATCGACGACCAACCCGATGAAAACGGCTTTTACAAGTCGCGCGACAAGATCGTCAAAGACAACGGCAAGCACGATTGCACCGGCCAGATTTCCCAAGTCGGCCATTCCGTTGCCAGCTTCATCCTGTTCCACCCGTCCGGCGACATGTTCCTGATGTGCCTTCAGCGCAGCATGGAAGCGTGTTTGGGCCCGTTCATCCGGGTCAAAGGCAGTGAGACCTGAGTGTAGAATTTAGCCGAGGTTGGCCTCGCGCCATGCGCCCGGATTGATGCCGGCCCAGTCGCGGAACGCGTGATTGAATGCGCTTTGCTCCTGGTAGCCCAGCAAAAACGCGATATCGACCAGCGACAGCCCGGGCTGGCGCAAATAATCCTGCGCCAGCGCATAGCGGGTTTGATCCAGCACTTGCTGGAAATTGACGCCGGCCTCGGCCAGTTTGCGCTGCAGCGTGCGCGCCGACCAGCCCAGTTCTTCCGCCACCGGCGCCAGCCGCACCTGGCCCTGCGCCAGACCGCGCACGATGGCCGCCCGCACTTGCCCGGCAATGCCGGCGTCTGGTTGGGCGCGCTGTTGCAGCAATTGCTCGGCATGTTGCTGCAGCACGGGATACAGCAGCGGGTCGGCGTTCGGCACCGGCCACGACAGCAATTGCGCATCGAACGCCGCCACATTGGCCGGCGCATTGAAACGGGGCAGGGCGCCGAACACCCGCACATATTCGCCGTGCAGCGCGGCATCGCCGCCATCATGCATCAGCGCCAGGTCGGCGGCCGGCAGCGGCATGCCGGCCAGCCAGTTGCCAAACACGCGGATGCCGGCAAACACACTGTCGGCCAGATGCCGTGCCTGGGTCGGATACCGGCTGTGCCAGGTATACCGGGCCAGCGCGCCATCGACTTCCAGCGCGGAGCGGCCCAGGTCATGCGCCAGTTGTTCATAGCGCTGGGTCTGTTCCAGTGCATGGCCGAAATCGCGGCAGCTGAGCAGCACCAGCCCATACACGCTGTAGGTGCCCAGCTTTACACGTTCGCCCACGTGCAGGCCGAAGTGGTGGTCGTCCGCCAGCGTGGCGGCGATGTCGAGCAGGCGCACGTAATCGTGGGCGGGCAGGACTTCCGGCAGCGGCGCCAGGCTGCCCGGCGCCAGGCCGGCCGCCAGTTCCAGTGCGCGCGCCGTCACGCCACGGGCGGCCGCCGCTTCCAGCAGCGGGTGCAGATAGGCGCCGGCCACGCGGCCCGCGCTGGCATAATCGAACAAGGCGGTTGTCATGAATGCGCAATACCCACGAAGCGAATGGTTTTAATCTAGCCCCACTGACTGGCCAGGAGCGCCAGTATAGCAACTGGAGAATAAACCATGCGACGTTGGAATGGCTGGGGTGACGATACGATCAGTTTTGCGCTGGCGCCGGATGCGCTGGCGTTTCTGGCGCAGCGCATCGGCGCGGGCCAGGGCGTCACCGACGCCAGTTTTGCCCAGGCCTGCGCTGGCGTGCCAGGCTCGCGGCTGCCGCCGCACCGCCTGATCGAGACCGGCGCCGAAGTACGGGTGCGCCACGCGCTGGGCCAGAGCCTGCCGGACTGGCTGAAATTGCGCTATGGCCGCATCGGCACGGTGCCGGACGGCGTGGCGTTTCCGGAAAGCGCGGACGACGTGCGCGAACTGCTGCACTACGCGCGGCGCTACCGCGCCGCGCTGATCCCGCACGGCGGCGGCACCAGCGTGGCCGGCCACCTGACGGCGCCCGCAGGGGCGCAGCCGGTGCTGACCGTCAGCACCACCCGCCTGTGCCGCTTGCAGCACCTGGACCGCGAATCGCAACTGGCGACCTTTGGCGCCGGCGTCTTCGGTCCCGACCTGGAAGCGCAATTGCGCGCCCATGGTTTTACGCTGGGCCACTTTCCCCAATCATTTGAATACTCGACGCTGGGCGGCTGGATCGTGACCCGCTCGTCGGGTCAGCAATCGCTGCGCTATGGCCGCATCGAGCAGTTGTTCGCTGGCGGCGCGATCGAAACCCCGGCTGGCCGGCTGGAAATTCCGACCTTCCCGGCCTCGGCCGCCGGCACCGACTTGCGTGAAATCGTGTTGGGCTCGGAGGGCCGCATCGGCATCCTGACCGACGCCACGGTGCGCGTCACGCCGGTGCCGGAAACCGAAGCGTTCCACGCGGTGTTCTTCGCCAACTGGAGGCAAGCCGAGCGGGCCGTGCGCGAACTGGCGCAAGCCAAGCTGGGCCTGTCGATGCTGCGCCTGTCGAATGGCGTGGAAACCCAGACCATGCTGGCGCTGGCCGGCCACAAGAAACTGATTGGCGCATTGGCGGCGTATTTGTCGCTGCGCGGTTGCGGGGACGGCAAATGCATGCTGATGATCGGCGCCAGCGGCGCCAAGGCGCCCGCGCGCAGCGCGATGGCGCAAGCCCTGCGCCTGGTGTGCCAGCGCGGCGGCGTGCATATCGGCCGCAAGATGGGCGATAAATGGAAGCAAAACCGCTTCCGCAATGTCTACCTGCGCAACGCGGCCTGGGAACACGGCTATGTGATCGACACGGTGGAAACCGCGGTCGACTGGCCGCGCGTGGAATCGACCATGCTGGCGGTGGAGGCCGCGGCCCGACAGGCGCTGGCGCAACACGGCGAGCAGGTGCACACCTATACCCACCTGTCGCACCTGTATGCGCAGGGCGCCAGCGTCTACACCACGTTCGTGTACCGCCTGGCCGGCAATTTTGATGACGACATGGCGCGCTGGCGCACCCTGAAAGGCGCGGTCAGCCAGGCCATCGTCGATTGCGGCGGCACCATCAGCCACCAGCACGGCGTGGGCAGCGACCATGCGCCCTATCTGCAGGCGGAAAAGGGCGCGGCCGGTATCGCCGCCATGGCGGCGATCTTCCGCCATTTCGACCCGCAGGGGCTGATGAACCCGGGCAAGCTGCTGCCGGAACCATCATCGTCGTCACCATCGTGCTCGCAACCGGTTGCGCAACCCGCGTCACAAGGAGTCGCGGCGTGAACTGGCATTCGTCGTTTGGCGCGGCGGCAAGCGTGCCCACATCGCCGCACGGCGCGGCGCAGGCGTTGTGGCAGCCGGGCGGGCGCGCCGCGCTGGCCGAGTTGTTGGGACGGGACTGGGATGTGCTGGTCATCGGCGGCGGCATCACGGGCGCCGGCATCTTGCTCGAAGCGGCGCGGCGCGGCCTGTCCGCCGTGCTGGTGGAGCAGCGCGACTTTGCCTGGGGCACGTCGAGCCGTTCCTCGAAACTGGTGCATGGTGGCTTGCGCTACCTGAAGGAAGGAAAATTTGCGTTGACGCGCGAATCGGTGCGGGAGCGCGAGGCGCTGCTGCGCGACGCGGCCGGGCTGGTGGTGCCGCAGGCGTTCGCGTTCGGCCACTATCCGGGCCGCAAGCCGGGCCGCACCGCGTTCCTGATCGGGCTGGCGCTGTATGACTTGATGGCCGGCAAACGTTCGCGCCAGCGGCACTATGTGGGCCGCGACGATTTCCTCGGGCTGGCGCCGAATATCGACCCGCAGGGCCTGCAAGGCGGCATGTGCTATGCCGATGCCAAGACCGACGACGCGCGCCTGGTGATGCGGGTGCTGCAGGAAGCACAGGCGCTGGGCGGCGTGGCCATCAATTACGTCGCCGTGCACAGTTTGCTGCGCACGAATGGCCAGGTAGGCGGCGCCCAGGTGCGCGATGAATTAAGTGGCGCGCAGTACACGGTGCGCGCCAAGGTCGTCATCAGCGCCACCGGGGCCTGGGCCGACCGGCTGCGCGCGCCATCGGCCACCAGTACAGAACACGGCAATCCGCCGCGTGACGCGGTCGCCGCGCCGGGCCACCAGCCCGGCGCGGCAGGCGGCCAGCGCTTGCGGCCATTGCGCGGCAGCCATCTGGTGCTGCCGCACTGGCGCCTGCCATTGGCGCAGGCGGTCAGCCTGATGCATCCGGTCGATGGCCGCCCGGTGTTTGCCTTCCCTTGGGAGGGCGTGACCCTGGTCGGCACCACCGATGTCGACCACCGTGACGACCTGGCGCAGGAAGCGGCCATCACGCGCGCCGAACTCGATTATCTGCTGGCCGCGCTGCGCAGCCAGTTCCCGCAACTGGACCTGCGGGAAGCGGACATCGTCGCCACCTATGCCGGGGTGCGTCCGGTGATCGACAGCGGCCAGGCCGATCCGTCGAAGGAAACCCGCGAACATGCGCTGTGGCTGGAAGACGGCTTGTTGACCGTCACCGGCGGCAAGCTGACCACGTTCCGCGTGATTGCGCTCGATGCGCTGCGCAAGGCCGCGCCGCTGTTGCCGCAGTGGCGCGCCAGCCTGGCGCCGTGCCCGGTGTTCAGCGTCCCGCCACGGCTGGCGCACGTGACCGGCTTGCCGGCCGGGCAGGGTGACGCCCTGACGGGCCGCTATGGCGCGCTGGCGGCCGACGTGATTGCTTGTGCCGACGATGGCGAGCTGGCGGAAATTCCCGGCACCGCCAGCATCTGGGCGCAATTGCGTTGGGCCGCCCGGCATGAATCGGTGCAGCGGCTCGACGACCTGCTGCTGCGCCGCCTGCGCATCGGCTTGCAGTTGCGCGGCGGCGGCGCGGCGATCCTGCCACGGGTGCGCGCCATCTGCCAGCCGGAGCTGGGCTGGAGCGACGCCCGTTGGGACGCCGAGCAGGCCGCGTACCTGGCGCTGTGGCACAAGCATTACAGCGTGCCGCCGGCATGACGGTGCGGGCCGCTTGCGTCACTCTCGGCCCCCCAGCCTTGGTATCCGCCGTATCATCACTAAAACCACCCACGAGACTACGCATGTCCGGCCCCTACCTCCTTTCGATCGACAATGGCACCCAGAGCGTGCGCGCGTTGCTGTTTGACCTGGCGGGCAACCTGGTCGCCCGGACGCAGGTGCATTTGCAGGCGTATTACTCGGAGCATCCCGGCTGGGCCGAGCACGACGCCGACGGCTACTGGCAAGCGGTCGGGGTGGCGTGCCAGCGCCTGTGGGCCGAGCATCCGGACACCCGCGCCCATGTCCAAGGCGTGGCGGTGACCACCCAGCGCGGCACCGTCATCAATGTTGACCGGGACGGTAAACCGCTGCGGCCCGCCATCACCTGGCTGGACCAGCGCCGCACCGACGACGTGCCGCCAATCGGCCCGCTGTGGCGCGCCGCGTTCAAGGTGGCGGGGGTGGACGGCACCATCAATTACTTCCGCCGCGAAGCGGAAATGAACTGGATCAAGTCGCACCAGCCATCGATCTGGGACGCCACCCATAAAGTGCTGCTGTTGTCGGGCTATTTGAATTACAAGCTGTGCGGCCGCATGGCCGACTCGACCGGCTCGCAAGTGGCGTACATGCCGTTCGATTACAAGCGCCACCAGTGGGCGGGCAGCCGCGACTGGAAATGGCAGGCATTGGCGGTGCGCCGCGACATGCTGCCGGAGTTGCTGGCGCCGGGCACCGTGATGGGCGCCGTGACGGCGGAGGCGGCGCAGGCGACCGGCATTCCGCAAGGCACGCCGCTGGTGGCGGCCGCCGCCGACAAGGCGTGCGAAGTGATCGGCGCCGGCTGCCTGGCGCCGCACATCGGCTGCCTCAGCTACGGCACCACCGCGACCATCAATACCACCAACACCAAGTACATCGAAGTGACGCCGTTTATCCCGCCGTATCCGGCGGCGATTCCCGGCGCCTACAGCACGGAAGTGCAAATCTTCCGTGGTTTCTGGATGGTCAACTGGTTCAAGGAACAATTTGGCGACCGTGAGCAGGCGGTGGCGATGGCAACCGGCGCGGCGCCGGAAGCGCTGTTCGATCGTCTGGTCAACGCGGTGCCGCCCGGTTCGATGGGCTTGATGCTGCAGCCGTACTGGAGCCCGGGCATCAAGGTGCCGGGACCGGAAGCGAAGGGCGCGATGATCGGCTTTGGCGATGTGCACACGCGCGCCCACATGTACCGCGCGATCCTCGAAGGCCTCGCGTATGCGCTGCGCGAAGGCAAGGAGCGGATTGAAAAGCGCGGCGGCGTGCCGATCACGCAATTGCGCATCGCCGGCGGCGGTTCGCAAAGCGACGCGGCAATGCAATTGTCGGCCGATATCTTCGGCTTGCCGGCGGCGCGCGCGCATGTCTATGAAACGTCCGGGCTGGGCGCGGCGATCGCGGTGGCGGCCGGCCTCGGCCTGCACGCTGACTTCGCCAGCGCGATCCGCGCCATGACGCGTCCGGGCCGCGTGTTTCAGCCCAATCCGGAAGCAAGCCGCATTTACGAACAGTTGTACCAGCGCGTGTATCTGAAAATGTACAAGCGGCTGCAGCCGATGTATGCGGAAATCGCCGATATCACCGGGTATCCGGAACGCTGCTGATCCGCCGGCTGTGTATAAGTCAGTCCTGCGTAAAAAATGAGCAGAATAATTTTATTGTTTAAAAACAGATACTTGGAGTGGTGCGTGCAGGCTTCTTAACAACCTTGTCCACAGAAACTGTTAACAATTCCCCTGTGTCGGGCAGGTGTATCAGCGGCGCTGATTAATATTTAATCAGAATAAGTTTTTCTTTTAAATACAAGGGCTTGCGCGTTGCGCGGTGGGCTTGTTAACAAGCTTGTCCACAGAATGTGTGAGTTAGTGGCTGGCCAGCGCGGAACTGTCCGCCGAGCCCATCGCGGCCGGGCTGTTGCGGCTCGAGCGCACCTGGTTGCGGCCGTTTTCCTTGGCCACGTACATGGCGCGGTCGGCGGCAATGAACAAGGCTTCCACATTGTCCATCTGGTGCGGGTGGACGGTGGCCACGCCGACGCTGACGGTGATCCAGGGCGACGTGATGGAGCGCGGATGCGGCAATTGCAGCGCCTCGACGTGGTTGCGGATTGATTCGGCCAGGGCGAAGCCGGCGTCGGCATCGGTTTCCGCAAACAGCAGCACGAATTCCTCGCCGCCATAGCGGGCCGCCAGGTCGGTGGCGCGCAGCGCGTGGGCATTGATGGCTTGCGCCACCTGCTGCAGGCAAATGTCGCCCGCCGCGTGGCCCAGGCTGTCGTTATACAGCTTGAAGTGATCGACATCGAGCACCACCAGCGACAGCGGCGAGCCGCTGCGGATGGCGCGCTGCCATTCTTTCTCCAGGAAGGTGTCGAAGTGGCGGCGGTTGGCGATCTTGGTCAGCGGGTCCACCATGGCGGCGCGGTGCAGCGCATCTTCCGACATCTTGTGGTGCGTGATGTCGTGCAGCAGGCCGATGAACAGCGGCTGGCGCGAATACATCGGCGTCAGCGTCAGGTCCATGCAGACCGACGTGCCCTGGCGATGACGGATGATGACTTCACGGGTGCCGTGGCTGTGCGCGGTTTCCGGATTGGCCGCGTAGCGGGCAAAGTAATCCAGGTATTCCTGCGCCACCAGCGGGTTGAGCAAATCGTCCAGCGTCTTGCCGGCCAGTTCGCCTTCCTTGTAGCCCAGGTATTTGTCGCAGGCCGGATTGGTGAATTGCACCCGGCCGCTCGGTTCGATGATCAGCAAGCCCTCGGCCATGCTGTTGACGATGGTGCGCAACCGTTCCGCCTGCTCTTGCTGGGTTTCCGAGCGGCTACGGATTTGCAATTGTGCGCGGACCCGGGCGCAGACTTCGGCCATGCGCAGCGGCTTGCCGATGTAATCGACGCCGCCGGTGTCGAAGCCCGCCACCACGTCTTCGGTCCCGGTGCGGGCGCTCATGAAGATGATCGGGATGTGCTGAGTCAGCGCGTGTGCTTTTAATTGGCGGCAGGTTTCCAGGCCGTCGATGCCCGGCATCACCACATCGAGCAGGATCAGGTCGGGAAACACCCGCCGCGCAATTTGCACCGCGCGTTCACCCGAGGTGGCGACATAGGTCTGATAGCCTTGTTCCACCATCAGTTTGCGCAGGACACTGAGACTGGCTGGCGCATCGTCGACAATCAGGATTGCGGCTTCACGCCGTTGCACGTAGCTGGTGGCACCACCGGTCATCATTGCGTCTCGCTGGTCGAAGTGACTGTCTGTCTAAATCATACCGCCTAGACTAAGCAATTTGTAAAAAAAACACGGTCGATGGCGTCGCGCCAACCCGCGAATTTCGCAGATGTCGCGAACAAGTGCGAAGTCACTGCTAAAACCCCTGTAATCGTTGGTAGTTGTGCCAGATGGCAAAATCGTAGTCGTTGCAAAATGGCAACGGAATTATATGCGGTGGGAAATTATAGTTGTTCAGGACAGTCGCGCCATGCCGGTTCGACTGTCCTGAACCCTGATCTGGCCGCCGATTACAGTTTGGCGGCGATCAACTTGCCGAGGATTTCAATGCCGGCGCGGATGCGTTCCGGCGGCACCGTCACGAACGACAGGCGCAGCGTGTGGGTTTCCGGCGCGTTGGCATAGAACGGCGAACCTGGCACGAACGCGACCTTGTGCGCGATGGCTTCGTCCAGCAACGCCATGGCGTCGATGTGTTTCGGCAGCGTGACCCAGATGAACATGCCGCCTTCCGGGCGGGTCCAGGTCACTTGTGGCGGGAAGTGCTGGTCCATGGCGTCGAGCATGACCCGGCACTGGTCGCCATACAGTTGGCGGATGGTCGGAATATGCTGATCCAGGAAACCATCCTTGACCACCTCGTGCACCACCATTTGCGTCAGCTGCGAGGTGTGCAGGTCGGACGCCTGTTTCGCCAGCTCCAGGCGGCGGATCAGGCCCAGCGGCGCGACCACGTAACCCAGGCGGATGCCCGGCGTCAGCACTTTCGAGAACGACCCCATGTAGATCACGCCGTCCGGGTTCATGGCCACCATCTTCGGCAGCGGGGCGCCGTTGTAGCTCAGCGCGCCGTACGGATCATCTTCGATCAGTGGCAGGCCCAGGCGGGCGCAGGTTTCCACCAGCTGGTGGCGGCGTTCCAACGACAGCGTGCGGCCGGTCGGGTTCTGGAAATTCGGCAGGGCGTACAGCAGGCGGGCGCCTTGCGCCACCCGGTTCAGCGATTCCGGCACCAGACCGTGCTCGTCGGTATCGACCGACACGAAGTCCGGCCGGTAGACCGAAAACGCTTGCAGCGCGCCCAGGTAGGACGGGGTTTCCACCAGCACTTTGCTGCCTTCATCGATCAGCACCTTGCCCAGCAAGTCCAGCGCCTGCTGCGAACCCGACACCATCAGCACTTGTTCCGGCACGATCTTGGCGCCGCCTTCGGACAGGCGGTCGGCGATCCACTGGCGCAGCGGCAGGTAGCCATCGGTCGGGCCGTATTGCAGCGCGACTTTGCCGGCATCGGTCAGCACCTTGTCGAACGCTTGCTTCATCACGTCGACCGGGAAGGTGGCGGGCGATGGCAGGCCGCCGGCAAACGAAATGATTTCCGGCTGCTGGGTGATCTTCAGGATCTCGCGGATAAACGAGCTTTGCAATTGCGCGGCGCGTTCGGAAAAGCGCCACTGGATGGGGTTCGGGTTCTCGATTTTCATGTTGGTCTCTCGTATTTTTTATCAGGCGCGCTTGTGGCCGCCGGTGGCGGCGGCGCCGGGTCAGCGCCGCCGTGTTCGATGCCGTGGCTTAGGCGATTTCCGCCACCATCTCGATTTCAACGCATGCGCCCAGCGGGATTTGCGCCACGCCGAATGCGGCGCGGGCGTGCTTGCCGGCATCGCCGAAGACTTCACCGATCAGTTCCGAGGCGCCATTGGTCACCAGGTGGTGGTCGGTGTAGTCGGCGGTCGAGTTGACCAGGCTGGTCAGCTTGACGATGCGTTTGACGCGGGTCAGGTCGCCGTCGCAGGCCGCTTGCAGGGTGCCGATCATGGCGATGGCGACACCGCGCGCCGCTTGCGCGCCTTCTTCGGTGCTGATGTTCTTGCCCAGTTGGCCGGCCCAGACCGTGCCGTCCGGCTTGCGGGCGATATGGCCGGACAGGTACACCAGGTTGCCGGTCTGCACGTACATGACGTAGGCGGCAACAGGGGCGGCCGGTGCGGTCAGGGTGATATCAAGAGCGTTGAGTTTTTCGTAGACAGACATGGTCGTTCCTGTGAAGTGTGAAATCTGGGAAGCCGATATTGTACGTCTTTCTATGCCTGGATCCGCGTCCGCCGTCCCGTAGCAACTACGGAAATTACCGCCAAAGCAAACAGAATATTGCTCAAACTGAGCGGTTCACTTAAAAGTAATGCCGCGCCGGCCATGCTGAGGAAGGGTTGCAGCAACTGCACCTGGCCGACCCGCGCGACCCCGCCCAGCGCCATGCCCCGGTACCAGAAAAAGAAGCCCAGATACATGGAAAACACCGAGATATAGGCAAAGCTGGCCCACGGTTGCCAGCCGGCGGCGGCAATCGCCGCGCCGTCCACCCACACCAGCCAGGCCACGGCGGGCGCCACCAGCGGCAGCGACAGCAGCAGCGCCCAGCTGATCACCTGTTCGCCGCCCATGGTTTTCGACAGCTTGCCGCCTTCGGCATACCCGGCCGCGCCCAGCAGCACGGCGGCGAACATGGCCAGGTCCGCCAGGTGTAACGCGCCACCCGACTGCAGCAGCGCATAGCCCGCCACCAGCGCGGTGCCGGCGGCGGCCGTCAGCCAGAACGCGGGCGAAGGTTTTTCATGGCCGCGCAGCGCGGCATAGGCGGCGGTCGCCAGTGGCAGCATGCCCACCAGCACCGCGCCGTGCGAGGCCGGCAGCGAGCGCATCGCCCACGACGTCAGCCACGGAAAGCCCACCACGCAACCGAGCGCGACCCAGGCCAGCGGCCGCCACGCGCTGCGCGGCGGCCACGGCGCCCGGTTCCACGCCAGCCAGGCGGCGGCCAGCATGGCGGCGGCCAGGGCCCGGCCCAGCGCGACAAAGGCGGGATCGAAGCTACGCACCGCGATGCGGGTGAACGGCAGCGTCAGGCTGAAAATCACCACCCCGGCCAGGCCCAGCAGCATGCCCGTGGTTTCACCGCTGAAATGGAAAGAGCGGCGCGAGGTGGTGGCGATGGTCGGGTGCATGGTCGGCTTTCTGTGGTGTCAACGAAGCGGGAATAGACCTATACTAGAAGAAATTACCAACACAGTGCCAATACACTTGAGCACTTAACTCCTAGGACTGTATGGGCGCCATAACCAATACAATGCCGCTGATTGCCCTGTTGTCGCGGGAATCGGGCGAAGCGCTGGCCGACCAGATCGTGCGCGCGGTGGCGGCGCGGATCGATGACAAGGTGTTGCGCAGCGGCGCCCGCATGCCGTCGATCCGCGCCTTTGCGCAGGCGCACGGCGTGTCGCCGTTTACCGTGGTGGCCAGTTATGACCGGCTGGTGGCGCGCGGCTACCTGGAATCGCGTCGCGGCGCCGGGTTTTATGTGCGTGAGCGCGCCGCACTGGTGGCGCGCGCCGCCCCGCAGCAAGCGGCCCGTGACACTAGCGCCGACAGCGCGCCGATGGACGTCACTTGGCTGGTGCGCAATATGTTCCGCCAGGCGCCGTACCAGCAAATGCCCGGCACCGGGGTGCTGCCGTCGGAATGGCTCGATGGCGCCGGCATCGCCAACGCGCTGCGCGCCATCAGCCGCCAGCATCCCGGCACGCTGGTCAACTATGGCGTGCCGCAAGGCTTTCTGCCGCTGCGCCTGCAATTGCAGGAAAAACTGGCGGCGCTGGAAATTGCCGCGGCGCCGGAACAAATCGTCACCACGGCCGGCGTCACGCAGGCGCTCGACATGGTGGCGCGCGAATTCACGCGACCGGGCGACACCATCTTTGTCGACGATCCGGCCTGGTTCCTGATGTTTGGCTCGTTTGCCGCGCTGGGCGCGCGCGTGATCGGCATTCCGCGCCTGGCCGACGGGCCCGATTTGCAGGTGCTGGCGCAACTGGCGGCAATCCACCAGCCCAAGCTGTACGTGATTAATTCCGTGCTGCACAATCCCAGTTCCGGCTCGCTGTCGGCCGCCAAGGCGTTCCAGGTGTTACAGCTGGCGGAACAGCATGATTTCCTGGTGGTCGAAGACGATATTTATTGCGACCTGCATCCGGGGCCGGCGGTGCAACCGGTGACCCGGCTGGCGACGCTGGACCAGTTGCGGCGCGTGATTTATCTGGGCGGCTTTTCGAAGACCCTGGCGGCGAATTTGCGGGTCGGCTACATCGCCACCTCGCACGAGCGGGCCCAGCGCCTGGCCGACCGCAAGATGCTGCAAACCCTGACCACCAGCGACATCGGTGAGCGCGTGGTCTACAAAGTGCTGTCCGAAGGCGCGTTCCGCAAGCACACCGACCGCATCCGCAACCGC
Organism: Burkholderiaceae bacterium; assembly: GCA_019751755.1. Classification (GTDB taxonomy): domain Bacteria; phylum Pseudomonadota; class Gammaproteobacteria; order Burkholderiales; family Burkholderiaceae_D; genus Rugamonas. Next base: position 21,539 of record JAIENA010000070.1, read on the forward strand.
CTCGATGAACTGCGCAGCCGCACCGTGCGCCACATGGAGCGGATCGGCCTGCGGGTCGAGGTGGCGCCGGCGGCCGGCATGTTCGTGTGGGTCGATGCCGGGCGCGACACCAATGTGCTGGCGGCGCAGGCGATGGCGCAGGATTTATTGCTGGCGCCGGGCAGCCTGTTTTCACCCAGCCAGTTGCCATCGCCCCGCATGCGTCTCAATATCGCGGCCATGCAGGCACCGGCGGTGTGGCGGTTTTTGGAAAAAACGTTGCAAAACTAGTAGTAGAATAGGGTGTTTCCTAACGTCACTACCTGACGTTACTACCTGACGTCAACACTTCACTGTTCACCACCACTTCCCCCAGATGGAACCTGCAACCGTATATTTGCTGGGCGCCTTGATGATGATGGCCAATGGCGGCGTCCTGGGCTTGATGCACCGGGATTTTCCGCCCAGCCTGCGCCCCAGCGCCGTCACGTGGCGCATCGGCACCTTGCTGCATGCCTGCGGCTGCGCCATGTTCATGGTGCAGGAGGCGCTGCCACGCAGCTTCGTGCTGCCGCTGGCCAACGGCCTGGTGATGGGCGGATTTACCTGTTACTGGGCGGCGCTGCGCCAGTTCTATGGCGTGCCGCGCAGCTGGGTGATGTTGGCGCCGGTCACGGTCGGTGTGCTGGGCGTCTACTGGTTTATTGGGGTGTCGCCCGCCCCGCTGGGGCGCATCGTGGTGGTGGCGCTGGTGTGGGCCGTGCTACTGGGGTCGTGCATCCGCGAATTGCTGGGGCAGGGCCGGCGCGACCGCGCGTGGAGCCGTCAGGTGATGGCGGGCATCTTCGTCCTCTTGCTGCTGGTGGTGCTGGTCCGCCTCGGCTGGTTCGTGGTGGCCGGCATGGCGCCCGACTATTCCGGACTCGATGGCCGCCTGTGGATCAACATGGCGTCGCCGGTGGTGATGACGATCATGCCGGTGATCGGCACCACGGCGTTCCTGCTGATGTGCTCCGAGCGCATTCGCCGCCAGTGGGAGCGGGCCGCCTCGACCGACTACCTGACGGGCCTGGCCAACCGCCGCACGCTGGCCGAGGCGGGCGCGCGCCGCTTCGATCTGGCGCGGGCGCAGGGCAGGGGCTTCGGCCTGGGCGTGATCGACATCGACCATTTCAAATCGATTAATGACCGTTATGGCCATGATGTCGGCGATGTCGCGCTCAAGCACGTGGCGGCAAAGTTGGAGGCGGCCTGCCGCGAGGCGGAATTGCCGGCGCGCCAGGGCGGCGAGGAATTCGTCGTGCTGTTCGATGATGTGACGCGCGACTCCGTGCTGGCCGCCGGTGAGCGCTTGCGCCACGCGGTGGCATCGTCGCCGTTTATTGCCGGCACCGTCAGTTTGCCGGTGACGGTATCGATCGGCGTGGCGGTGCGGCAGGACGACGACACGTCGTTCGAATGCGTACTGCGGCGCGCCGATGCCGCGCTGTACGCCGCCAAGCAGGGCGGGCGCAACCGGGTTGAAGCCGCGCCGCCCGCCGCCACGGTTTAGTTTATTCGGTTTAGCTTAGGTTGCGTTGCGTTGCGTTGCGTTGCGTTGTCGCTTGGCCCGAACCAGCGCTGGCTGGAGCCGTTGCTCGCTCAGGCGGCGACTGCCCCCTGGAGCAACTGCTCCAGCACGTCGATGCGATGCCGGCGTGGCGTCGTGATGGCATAGAAGCGCTCCTGCAGCGCGGTGGAGTGGCCCACGGCGACCAGCATGCCGGCCCGCAGTTCATCCTGCACCACCACCTCGGGCAACAAGGTCAGCCAACCACTGTCGCGCGCAATCAGACGCAGCATGGCCATGTCATCGACTTCGGCGCGTAGCCGGGGACTCACGCCAGCCGTGGCGCACAGCGCATCGAATTGTGCCCGCGACGCATGGCGCGGGCCGGGCAATGCGATATCGAGGCCATCGAGGTCTTCCGGAATGCGCAGCCGTTGCCCGGCCCAGGTGCGCGCCGGGCCGACCAGCGCGATCAACTGGCTGCCCAAAAAACGGCAGTGCAATGGCCGATTGGGATCGGCCGGCACCGTCTCATTGGCCAGCACCACGTCCAACTGGTGCTGGACCAGCCGCGTCAGCAGGCCCTCCAGCAGGCCCGACTCCAGCGTCAGGACCACGGCGGGGTTGGCCAGCGCGGGGCGAATCCAGTTTTCCTGGTAATTGCGCGACAGCGTGGCCACACTGCCGACCCGAATCCGGGTCATCCCGGCCGAGCTGCCTTGCAAGCGTCCCAGCATCTCCTGGCCCATACCGAAGATGTCCTCGGCATACGCCTGCACCAGTTGCCCGGTGTCGGTCAGGATCAAGCGGCGGCCTTCACGGGTGAACAAGGGCTCACCGATCCATTCTTCCAACTGGCGTATCTGCGTCGACACCGCCGATTGCGAGGTGTGTAACTCCTGCGCGGCTTGGGTCAGATGGCCGAGTTTGGCGACGCGCCAGAAATAGTACAAGTGATGGAAATTGAGTTGAGCCAGGTTCATCGTTCGTTTTTTAGTATTAAAACATTCCTATTAATCTATTTTACAGAATTTCTTTTAAGAAGCATCATCCGCGCACTGAATGCAAACAGGGGGGATGCAGATGTTCCAGGGTTTGATGGTGGCCATTGTGTTGGCGCCGGCCGCATTGATGGCGGCACTGGCAGGGAGTGTGCGGCTGGTGCATGGTCCGACGTCGCGCCGCTGGCGCCTGTTCCAGGTGGTGTCGGTTGCCGCGTTGGCGTTCACCGCCTTGTCGCTGGTGGCGGGCGCAACGCGCGTGTGGTGGCCAGGTGGGGTGGCGGCGACGCCGTTGAGCCTGGTGCTGGCGCTGCTGGTGCAACTGCTTGGCACCGTGATTGGCGCGTTTTCGGCCCGCTATCTGGATGGCGAGGTGCGCCAGCGCCGCTATATTGGCGCACTGGCCGCCGTGCTGGCCGGTGTTCACTTGCTGTTGCTGGCCGATCACTGGCTGCTGCTGATCGCCGCGTGGGCGGCAGTCGGGGTGGCGCTGGAGCGGCTGCTGTGCTTTTACCCGGATCGCCCGTTCGCGCTGCTGGCGGCGCACAAGAAGCGGCTGGCTGACCGCCTGGCCGACGTGCTGCTGTTGGGAGCGGGGGCGCTGGCCTGGTCGGAGACCGGCAGCGGTGCGTTGTCGGCACTGTGGGAGCACATTGCCCAGCATGGCCTCGGTCTGCCCTTGCAGGCCAGCGCGGTGTTGCTGGTGTTGGCGGTCACGCTGCGTACGGCCTTGCTGCCGGTGCATGGCTGGTTGATCCAGGTGATGGAAGCGCCGACCCCGGTGTCGGCCTTGCTGCACGCCGGCGTCGTCAATCTTGGCGGTTTTGTGCTGATTCGCTTCGCACCGATGCTCGAGCAGGCCAGCGCCGCGCGGGCCTTGTTGTTGCTGCTCGGCCTGGTGACGGCCGTGCTGGCCGGCATGGTCATGCTGACGCGCATCAGTATCAAGGTCAAACTGGCCTGGTCCACGGTCGCGCAGATGGGTTTCATGCTGCTCGAATGCGCGCTTGGCCTCTACACGCTGGCCGCCCTGCATGTGATCGGCCATTCGCTGTACAAGGCGCATGCCTTCCTGTCGGCGTCGGCGGTGGTGCGCGAGACACGCTTGCAAGCATTGCATCCGGTCGCCGCGCCGAGTACCGCCAGCGTGTTGCTGGCGCCGGTGCTGACGGCGTCGGCGGTGTTGCTGCTGGCGGCACTGCCCGCCGTTGCGGCCTGGCCATGGTGGTGGAGTCTGGTGCTGGCGCTGGCGTGGGCGCCGCTGCTGTGGTTGCCGGCGGCGCACGCCGGGCGGGCCGCACGCGCCGCGCAACTGCTGTTCGGCCTGGCGGCCGTGGTGGGCCTGACGCTGGCCGCCATGGCCGCGCACCGGCTGCCATTCGGCCTGCAAGATGCCCCGGATCACCAGTTGGGCGGGATCGCGCTGACGGGTATGGCGCTCCTGTATCTGTTCCAGGTACTGCTGCAGAAACGGCCGCGCGCGCTGTCCCGCTGGCGGCGCTGGAGCTACGCGGGTTTCTATCTGGACGAAGCCTATACGCGCCTGGCGCTGTTCCTGTGGCCTGCGCGTTGGGCGCGCGCCAGCGCCCGCTGAACTGATCAAACCCGCACCACGGATTTGCAGCACTGATTCGCAGCACTGATTCGTACCACTGATTCGTACCACTGACAACACGGAGAAGCTCATGATGGACACGTTGACCACCAACGCGCGCCCAAGCGGCGCGGCCGCTGGCGCTGCGCCCGGCGCTGAACGGGCGGCGCGGCATGCCGCGATCGAGCAGGCTTGCCGCCAGGCCTGCGGTGCCATTGCGCCGGCGTGGCCGCTGGACCGCGCCATCGCCGTCAATCCCCACTGGTCGCGGATCGGCCTGCCGCTGCGCCGGGTGGCGGCCCGGATGGCCGTGCTGGGCGGCATACAAGTGTTTCCACCCAGGGATCAGCAATGGCAAGCCTGGTGTGCCGGCCGGATCGGCGCCGCCGACCTGGCACTGGCATTGCGCCAGTTGCCCGCAGCGCAGGCGGCGGGGCTGACGCAGGCACAGTGCGTTGCTGCGCTGCAGGCCGGCGCGCCGCCGGTGCAATTGCCGTTGCTGATCGATGTCCTCGACAACGATCCCGATCGCCATGCCCGGCTGTCCTGGCGGCAGGCCATCACGCATCAGGTCAGCCAGACTTGCGCCGCCTACTTCGATGAACATCAGGCCAGCTGGCAGCCTGAACGCGACCAGGGTTTATATGCCTTCTGGCGTGACACCTTGCAGCACGACCACGGCATTGGTTTATTGATGGGGGTGCCGCACATCGGCCGCGCCATCAGCGCCTTGCCGGCCACCGCGCAGGACGCCGAGCGCTGGGTCATCGAGCGCCTCGGACTGGCGCCGGCGGTGTGGGCCGATTATCTGGAGTCGGTGTTGCTGACCGTAAATGGCTGGGCCTCATGGTGCGCCTATCGTGGCTGGCAGGCGGGGTTGGCCGGCGGCGACGATGCACACTTGCGCGAATTGCTGGCGATCCGCTTGGCCTGGGGCGCGTTGCTGCTGGAGTGCAAGGATGATGCGGCGACCCGGCAGGCGTTTATGGCGTTGCAGCAGGCGTGGAGCGCGGCCCCGCGCGTGTTGCTGCAGACCGAACAGGCCATGCTGGTCGACGAGGTATGGCAGTTGGCGTTGGAGATCGGCTATCAGCGTACGCTGGCGCAGCGGCTGGTTGCGGCCAAATGCCACAGCGTCGCGCCTGCCACGATCGAAGTCCAGGCGGCGTTTTGCATCGATGTGCGCAGTGAACCGCTGCGCCGCGCGCTGGAGTCCGTGTGGCCCGCCATTCAGACCCTGGGGTTTGCCGGCTTTTTCGGTTTGCCGGTGGCGTACACGCCGTTGGCCACGCCGCTGCGGCGACCCCAGTTGCCCGGCTTGCTGGCCCCTGCGATGGCGGTGGGCGACTGCGTGGTCAGCGCCGATGCGGCCCGGCGCGATGCCGATGCTGCGCGGCAAAATGCCGCCAGTCGCGCGCGCCAGGCCCGGCTGGCCATGGCCGATCAGTGGCAGGCGGCCAGCCGTTGGCCGGGCGCGGCGTTCTCCTTTGTGGAGGCGGCCGGGTTCGGCTATCTCGGCAAGCTTGCCAATTGGCTGCAGCCGGGCAGGCAAGCGCGCGCCCGCGACGATCTGCATGGCGTGCCGACCCGTTACCGCCCGCTGTGCCGTCCACACCTGCTGGGACTGGACCTTGATGCCAAGGTCGGGTTGGCGGCGCGGATACTGCATGGGATGGGGCTGGCGCAACATCTGGCGCCGCTGGTGCTGCTGGTCGGGCACGGCAGCCAGTCCGCCAACAATGCCCATGCGGCGGGACTGGACTGTGGCGCCTGTTGCGGCCAGACCGGCGAAGTCAATGCGCGCAGCCTGGCGCAATTGCTCAACGATCCCGTGGTTCGGCATGGCCTGGGCGCGCGCGGGCTGACGGTTCCCGAGACCACCGTGTTCGTCGCCGCCCTGCACAACACCACCACCGACGACATCGAGGGCTTTGACCTTGACCTGTTGCCGCAGAGCGCGCGTGCGCGCTGGACTTGCATGCAAGCGGTGTTTTCCCAAGCCGGCGACCAGGTGCGCCGGGCCCGCGCGGCCAGCCTGCACCTCGATCCGGGGGCGTCGCACGACACACTGTTGGGCGCATTGCGGCGCCGTGCCAACGACGGGGCGCAAACGCGGCCGGAATGGGGGCTCGCCGGCAACGCGGCGTTCCTGATCGCGCCGCGCCAACGCAGTCGCGGCGTCGCTTTGGAAGGACGGGTTTTCCTGCATGACTATGACGCCAGCGTCGATGCGGACGGCAGTGTGCTGGAACAACTGATGACCGCGCCGATGCTGGTGACGCACTGGATCAACTGGCAGTACCACGCATCGACCTGCGATCCGCAGCGGCTGGGCAGCGGCAATAAACTGCTGCACAACGTGGTGGGCGGCAGTCTTGGCGTCTTCGAGGGCAATGGCGGCGACCTGCGCATCGGCCTGTCGCGCCAGTCGCTGCATGACGGCCAGCGCTGGCGGCACGAGCCACTGCGTTTGACCGTGGTGATCGACGCGCCGCCAGCGGCGATTGACGCCGTGATTGGCCGCCATGCGGTGGTCCGGCACCTGCTCGACCATGGCTGGCTGCACCTGTGGCGCTTTGCGCCTGAGGGCTTGCAGCGCTATGCGCACGCCCGCTGGTCCCCGCTCGAGGTGGCGGTGGCCTGATGGCGCGGTGCGTAAATTTATTGATTTTTATTGTTCGAAAGCTCTTGAAAATTCTATGGGCGCTCTCATCTGGCGAGGGGTTCGTAACACCCTTCCGCCACATTTAAAAGACTATTGAGGTAAAAATGGCTGACACCAAGCAAACCATGGGATTCCAGGCAGAAGTTAAACAACTGCTGCAACTGATGATCCACTCTTTGTATTCGAACAAGGAAATCTTCCTGCGCGAACTGATCTCGAACGCCTCTGACGCGTCCGACAAGCTGCGCTTCGAAGCCATCAACAATGATGCATTGTATGGCAACGATTCCGAACTGAAGATCAAGGTCAGCTTCGACAAGGCGGCCAAAACCGTGACGATTTCCGATAACGGGATCGGCATGAGCCGCGACGAAGCCATTGCGCACCTGGGCACGATCGCCAAGTCCGGCACCAAGGAATTCTTCGGCAAACTGTCCGGCGACCAGCAGGCGGACGCCGCCCTGATCGGCCAGTTCGGCGTGGGCTTCTATTCCGGCTTTATCGTGGCCGACAAGATCACCGTGGAAACCCGCCGCGCCGGCGCGGACGCCGCCGACGGCGTGCGCTGGGAGTCCGGTGGCGAGGGCGATTTCACGGTCGAGCAGATCGACAAGCCGAACCGCGGCACCGACATCATCCTGCACCTGCGCGACGGCGAAGAAGAATTGCTGTCGTCGTGGAAACTGAAATCGATCATCCGCAAGTATTCCGATCACATCTCGCTGCCGATCGTGATGAACAAGGAAGAGTGGGATGCGGAAAAGAGCGAAACCGTTGTCAAGGATGAGCTGGAAACCGTCAACCAGGCCAGCGCGCTGTGGGCCCGCAGCAAGTCCGACATCACGCCGGAGCAGTACCAGGAATTCTACAAGCACGTCTCGCACGACTTTGCCGCGCCGCTGACCTACACCCACAACCGGGTCGAAGGCCGCAGCGAATACACGCAACTGCTGTACATTCCGGCCAAGGCGCCGTTCGACCTGTGGGATCGCAATAAGCGCGGCGGCATCAAGCTGTACGTCAAGCGCGTGTTCATCATGGACGACGCCGAGCAACTGATGCCGACCTACCTGCGCTTCGTCAAAGGCGTGATTGATTCGGCCGACCTGCCGCTGAACGTGTCGCGTGAAATCCTGCAAGAGTCGCGCGACGTGAAAGCCATCCGCGAAGGCTCGACCAAGCGCGTGCTGGGCATGCTGGAAGAACTGGCGAACGCGGAAGAGCAGGACAAGAAGGACAAGTACGCGACGTTCTGGACCGAATTCGGCCAGGTGCTGAAAGAAGGCGTGGGCGAGGACGCGGCCAACAAGGACCGTCTGGCCAAGCTGCTGCGCTTTGCCTCGACCCACAATGACACCGAAGAACAGAGCGTGGCGCTGGCCGATTACGTGGCGCGCCAGAAGGAAGGCCAGGACAAGATTTACTATGTCACCGCCGACTCCTTCAAGGCCGCGAAAAACAGCCCGCACCTGGAAATCTTCCGCAAGAAGGGCGTCGAAGTGCTGCTGCTGACCGACCGTGTCGATGAGTGGATGCTGTCGTTCCTGACCGAATTCGATGGCAAGGAACTGGTGTCGGTGGCCAAGGGTGGCCTGGACCTGGGCCAGCTGGAAGACGAAGCGGAGAAAAAAGAGCACGAGGAAACCGAGACCTCGTACAAGGAACTGGTTGAAAAGATGAAGGGCGCGCTGGCCGACAAAGCCAAGGACGTGCGCGTCACGTTCCGCCTGACCGATTCGCCAGCCTGCCTGGTGGCCGATGAGCACGAACTGTCGGGCAACCTGCTGCGCATGCTGAAAGCGGCGGGCCAGGCGGCGCCGGAATCGAAGCCTATCCTGGAAATCAACCCGAACCACCCGCTGGTGACGCGCCTGAAGTATGAAAACGCGGACAGCCCGCAATTTACCGACTGGGCGCACATTCTGTACGACCAGGCGCTGCTGGCCGAAGGCGGTGCGTTGAGCGATCCGGCGGCGTTTGTGAAGCGGATTAACGAGATGTTGCTGGGTAAATAAGCTGCACAGCATCGCGCGGCCACTGCCGCGCTTCGTAAAAGCCGGACCTTCGCGAGAAGTGCCGGCTTTTTTAACTTGAATGTTATTGATGAACGAATACGATCAACCACAATTTGCCAGTGACATTCCGCCCCTGCGACAGATTCGGGCGGTTTATGATGATACGACCATTCGTGTCTACCAGGCTTATTCCGATGCGATTGCGGATAGCGCATTGGTCAATGGCACCTTTGTCTCGCCGCCATTCAAAATGGAGCGCATGACCTGGATTAAGCCATCATTTCTCTGGATGATGTACCGGGCAGGCTGGGGTTTCAAAGATGCAGGGCAAAATCGCATCCTGGCTATCGACATATCGCGTGAAGGATTTGAGTGGGCGCTGGCCAATAGTTGCCTGAGTCATGCCGATCCGTCGATGAGCAAGGAGGAATGGGGGCGGACGAAGGACAACGCGCCCGTGCGTATTCAGTGGGACCCCGAGCGCGATCTGCATTTGCAGCCGCTGCCGCATCGTGCCATTCAAATTGGCCTGAGCAGGCAGGCGGTTGACCTGTACGTGAATCAATGGATTCAGCGCGTCACGGATGTGACACCTCTGGCGCACCGCATCCATAGGCTGTTGGAAGACGGGCGCGTGACAGAGGCGCAGAGATTGTTGCCGCAAGAACGGCCCTATGGCTCGGATACGTATAGCCTGTGATACTTGGGTAGGCACCTTTTTCACTGACAAGGCGAATATGAACAGCCATCTGATTGTCGACGAATATTTTAATAACGGTAATGCCGTCACGCCTGGAATGGCCTCCATGCTAGGAGATCCGGCGCTGCGTCATGCGCTGTATCAGGCACTGCTGAACCAGCCAGCAGCGTTGTTTCGTCCGTTGCTGCTGTTCGCCCTTGACCTGGAGGTCGAGTTCCGGCAGGCGCTGTTCGAAGGGGCACGGCTTGATCCCGATGGTTATTACGAAGGTATTTATCACTGTGCGTTTCTGCTGTATCGCGCCGGAGATCCGGTCGATACGTTAAAGCTTTGGCAGGTGAAGCACATCAATATGGACGTGGGTAGCAGTCTTGGGGCGGAGTACTTTCTCGGGGCTGGCGTGGAAAAAACCATGGCATTGCTTGATGGATGGAGCGATGAGGATGCAATTGCCATCGTCGAGTACATTAATGACTTCCTTATCCACGACAACTGGCAAGGTGGACGCGAAGCGTGGGAGGCAGAGTGTGTGGCAAGCTTGACCTTTAGCCCGAATGGCCCCACCGCTCAACCAATCCATTCAGTCCCCAGATGCACCTGACCAAGGTAACAATCGACCAAGTATTCAGTGCCGAGCGTCGTCGCGGGTAGTATGGGTGATTTGTATCGCAAGGCGAACCAGGGGCGGGCCTTATTGACGGCCCTGGCTTTCTCCTAGTCTCGCCGCCGCCGCGCCAGCGCCAGCGCCAGCACCAGCACCGCTGGCACTCCCAGCAGCAACATGCCCCATTGCGCCGGTTCCGGCACCGCCGTGATCAGGAAGCCGCGGAGCTCCCCTGCCGGATAGGCGGTCGAGTGGATGTTCAGGTAGGCGGCGCCCGCGTTCAGCCCCGCGCTGAAAGCCGCTTCGGCGCCCGCCGTGGTGCCGCCGTGGGCGGCCATGAAGGCGGGATTCCAGTTGCTGGCCAGCGAGGTGTCGTACATCATCGAATACATGCCACCGGACACGCCGGTCGGGAAGCCGCCAAAGGACGGGGTTTCGGTCGCCACCCCGGCCAGGCCGCTGGAGGGCGTGAGGTTGCAGCAGTGGATATGGGCGGCGGTGTTGAGGCCGGCCAGGCTGATGAAGGACACATCGAGGTTCAACAGGTGTGCGCTCAGGTCGAAGGTGACGATGGCGGCGCCCATGCCGGGGGAGGCATTGGGCGTGTCTTCCGCCGCGCCGCTCAAGGTGGCGTAATAACTGGTGGATGCCGCAACGCTAGGCGCGCTGGCGGCGGCCAGCAGCGCGCACAGCGAGGCGGCCGCCAGGGGGGGGCGGGCGATATTCTCATGTGAGCAACCTTTGATGGATGGGTTCCTGCCCATACACTCTAGGTCGCGGCAAAAGGAATGCGAATATTGAAATATTGCATTGCGTGCCATCACGATGGCGCGCGATTTTCGGTTTTCCGTTATAGCGCGGTCCGCAACGCAAACAGCTCCGGGAACAGCACCACATCGAGCATCTTGCGCAGGTAGGACACGCCCGCCGTGCCGCCGGTGCCGGTCTTGAAGCCGATGATGCGCTCGACGGTGGTGACGTGACGGAAGCGCCAGAAGCGGAACGCGGTTTCCATGTCCACCAGTTTTTCGGCCAGCTCATACAGCGCCCAGTGCTTTTGCGGGTCGCGGTAGACTTCCAGCCACGCTTCCTTGACGGACTCGTCGGCGACGGTCGGCTGCGACCAGTCGCGTTCCAGGCGCTCCGCTGCGATCCGCAGGCCGTGGCGCGCCAGCAGGCGGATCGCCTCGTCGTAAATCGACGGTGCGTGCAGCGCCTGCCGCAGCCGCGCATGGTTGTCGGTCGCGCTTTCATGCACGGCCAGCATGTTCGGGTTCTTGTTGCCGAGGATGAACTCGATTTCGCGGTACTGGAACGACTGGAAGCCGCTGGAGGCGCCCAGGTAAGGGCGGATCGCCGTATATTCCGGCGGCGTCATGGTGGCCAGCACATCCCAGGCGTGCACCAGCTGGTCCATGATGCGGGCCACCCGCGCCAGCATCTTGAAGGCCGGCGACAGATTGTCGGCCTGGATGTTGGCCACCACCGCGTGCATTTCATGCAGCATCAGCTTCATCCACAATTCACTGGTCTGGTGCTGCACGATGAACAGCATTTCATTGTGTTCCGGCGACAGCGGGTGTTGCGCCGTCAAAATGCGCTCCAGGCCCAGGTAATCGCCATAGCTCATGGACTTGCTGAAATCCATTTGCGCGCCGTGCCACTGGGCGTCGCCGGGCGCCGCAGCGGCGGTGGCCGGGGCGGGGTGATGGAACGGGCAGCCGCCGCTGCTGGTCGCTTCGTTGTTGGTGGTGTCAGTCATCAGAGTTCCTCAAGTCACAGCGCCGCGTTCGGCGGCCACATCGTATTGCTCGTTGTCGAGGATCTGTTTCAGGATCTCGACCGCATCCCAGACGTCGGCAAAGCTGGTATACAGCGGCGTAAAGCCGAAGCGCATGATCTGCGGTTCGCGGTAGTCGCCGATCACGCCACGGCCGATCAGCGCCGCCATCACCGCGTAGCCATGCGGGTGCGTAAAACTGACCTGGCTGCCACGGCGCGCATGCTCGCGTGGCGTCACCAGGCCCAGCGGATGCCCGCCGCAGCGCTGCTCCACCAGTTCAATGAACAAATCCGTCAGCGCCAGCGATTTGGCGCGAATCGCGGCCATATTGGTTTGCGCGAAGACGTCCAGTCCGCACTCGACCAGTGCCAGCGACGTGACCGGCTGGGTGCCGCACAGGGCGCGGCCGATGCCGCTCGTCGGTGCGAAGTCGGGCGCCATCGCGAACGGTGCGGCATGGCCCCACCAGCCTGACAGCGGTTGCGTAAAAGCGGCCTGGTGGCGCTGCGGCACCCAGATGAAAGCGGGCGAGCCGGGGCCGCCATTCAGGTATTTATAGGTGCAACCCACGGCAAAGTCCGCGTTGGCGCTGTTTAAGTCCAGCGGCACCGCGCCTGCCGAGTGGGCCAGGTCCCAGACCACCAGCGCGCCGGCGTCGTGCGCCAGGCGGGTCAGGGCGGCCATGTCGTGCTGGTAACCGGTGCGGTAATTCACGTGGGTCAGCATCAGTACGGCGGTGTCGTTATCGAGCGCGGCCGGAATGTCTTCCACGCTGTCGACCAGTTTGACCGTATAGCCCCGGTCCAGCCAGCTCGACAAGCCCTGTGCCATATAGATGTCGGTCGGGAAGTTGGTGCGCTCCGTCACGATCACGCGGCGCGCGCCGCGTGCCGGATGACTGGCCTGCATGTGGATCGCGGCCGCCAGCGCCTTGAACAGGTTCAGCGATGTGGTATCGGTGACCACCACTTCTCCGTCGGACGCACCGATCAGCGGCGCCAGGCGGTTGCCGAGGCGCTTGGGCAGGTCGAACCAGCCGGCCGTATTCCAGCTGCGGATCAAATCCTTGCCCCATTCGTGGCCGATCACGTGCTGGGCGCGGGCCAGCGACGCTTTCGGGCGGGCGCCCAGCGAGTTGCCATCCAAATAAATGACGCCGGCCGGCAAGTCGAACTGGTCGCGCAAGGCCGCGAGCGCATCGTGCGCGTCGCGGGTAAGGCAGTCGTTACGGGTAGTCATGACGGGAGATAGTTTAGGTTTAATCTAATTAGAAGCTGAAGTTTAGCAATTTTTAGCGGGGAGGGCGATGGCTACCTGATGGTATTTTTTCACTTTCGTCGATGGAAGTCGCAGGCTTTAGTGGCGAATGCCAGTGTAAATTCTGACTTTATATTATTTTTCAAAATTTTTGATGTTCTTCAAAGATTTTTCAATTATCCCCTAAAGTTCCGTCATGCCGTGCCGTTACCAGTTTTAGATATGCGAAGAAGCGTATCGGGAACCAAGTGAAGAGTCGCCGAAAAATTTTTGAAAATATTTAAAAATTTTTGCTCAAAACCCTAAAGTTCCTCAAAAGCCTGCCGTTACCGGGTTAGATGTCGCGAAAAAGAGTCAGTTTCCATCGCTGTTTTCAGCTTAAAAAATTGCGTTCTCATTGAAGTCCGACACCCCGCAAACCCGCGCCAATACTGGCGTTGAAGCCTAATCGCCCTGCCTTTGTCAGACAAAGACTGACAGGGCGCGTCCGCCGTTGCCGGACGCAAAATACAGAGCTTGTCCACTTCTCCCCACCCGTCCACTCCAGCAGAATGTATCTCAACGGAAACGCAATTGCGTTGAACCCTACCGAGGAGATGGAAAATGACTGCAAACGACATGATGGCTGAGATCCGCGACGCAAACCTGAGCTACCTGATGCTGGCGCAGCAAATGATCCGCGCGGACAAGGTGACTGCCATCTTCCGCCTGGGTATTTCGGCCGATATCGCCGACCTGATCGAAAGCATGAGCAACGCGCAAATCTTGAAGTTGGCAGGCGGCAACATGATGCTGGCCCGCTTCCGCTTCGACGACGGCGCCATCCTGGGCATGCTGACCAACCATAACAAGGACCGTTCGCTGGCCCAGTCGCACGCCGCCATCCTGATGGCCGGCCAGCCAGTCGAAGAAATCGCGTAAGCTGCTGGTTCAGCAAGCCACCGTTCCTGGAGAACATCATGAGCAAGAAAAGCGTCGTATCCGAAGCGCAGGAAATCCAGCTGGCCATCGAGCTGATCAACCTGGGCGCCCGCCTGCAGTTGCTGGAGTCGGAAGTGTCGCTGTCGCGTGAGCGCTTGCTCAAGTTGTACAAGGAGTTGAAGGGGGTCTCGCCGCCGAAGGGCATGCTGCCTTTCTCAACCGACTGGTTCCTGACCTGGCAGCCGAATATCCACTCGTCGCTGTTTATTAATATCCATCACTTCCTGGTGACCCATGCGGGCGCCACCGGGATTCATGCCGTGATGAAGGCATACCAGCTGTACCTCGAGCAAATGCCGCCGGCGCCGGGCGAAGAGCCGGTGTTGTCGCTGACCCGGGCCTGGACTCTGGTGCGCTTCTTTAACAGCGCCATGCTGAAGCTGGAGTCGTGCCACAAATGCCAGGGCAAGTTCGTGGTCGATGCGATGGATTTAAATGGCGGCTACGTGTGTGGCCTGTGCCATATGCCATCGCGCGCCGGCAAGACCAAGAAAGCCAAGGAAGCGGAGTCGCAGGCGGCGTGAATCTGACTCCACGATGCAAAGTACCCATGACACCGGCGCCGGCTCCTCGGCTGCGCCGGTGTTTGCATTGGTGCGTCGCCGGCAAGGGGCGGGCATGAGTGGGGGGCGTTTCTTTTCGATTCCCGCCGTGCAGGCGGCGCTGGTGCAACTGGTTGCGTTGCCGACCTCCTATTTTCTTCTTAGTGCGCTCGAGATGGTCCGCGTTCCGGTCACGTTTGCCGTGTTTGCACTGGTGCAGGCCGCTGTCGCGCTGGTCTTCACGTGGAAGCTGGGGCTGGCGCCGTGGTGGCGCGTGATCCAGTTCGTGTTCCCGCTGGCCGTGCTGCTGGCGCTGGCGCTGGCCTTGCCGCCGCTGTTCTATTTATTGGTGTTCCTGTTGTTGCTGGGGGTGTACTGGTCGACTTATCGCACCCAGGTGCCGCTGTATAACTCGGGCGTTGCCGTGTGGCGTGCCGTCGAGCGCGAATTGCCGTCGCGGCCGGGCTTGAACCTGATCGATATCGGCAGCGGCCTGGGTGGCATGGCGCTGCATCTGGCGCGCGCGCGCGCCGATGCGCTGGTGACAGGGATTGAGCTGGCGCCGCTGCCGTGGCTGCTGTCGCGGCTGCGCGCCCGACTCACCGGCAGTACCGCCCGCTTCGTGCGGGGCGATTACGAAACCCTCGATTTCAGCGCCTATGACCTGGTGTTTGCCTATCTGTCGCCGGCCGCCATGCCCGGTTTGTGGGCCAAGGCGAGGCGTGAAATGCGGCCCGGGAGCTTGCTCATCAGTTATGAGTTTGAAATTGCCAATTGCCCCCCTGACAAGACCATAGTTACCACAGAGCACGGTCCGGCACTCCATGTTTGGCGCTTTTGAGCCGCTTTCACTTGCCCGTACCCCCCGTCTCACGCTATTGTAGTTCCACGTGTAAATTTACCCACATTTCACTCTGCGGAGCTCGGTCACTTGTTCGTCATAATTGGTTATCTCGTAGTCTTAGGTTGTGTGTTTGGCGGCTTCGCTGCGGCAGGTGGTCACCTGGCGTCGTTGTTCCAGCCGATCGAGTTATTGCAAATTGGCGGGGCAGCCATCGGTGCCTTCTTTGTTGGCAACAACATGAAGGCGATCAAGGCAACCATTGCCGCCGTTCCCAAGCTGTTCAGCGGTTCGCGCTACACCAAAGAGTTGTACATGGAACTGATGTCGCTGCTGTTCGACGTCCTGTCCAAAGTCCGCAAAGAAGGCTTGATGTCGATCGAGGGCGATATCGATTCACCGAATGATAGTCCGTTGTTTTCCAAGTACCCGATGGTGTTGGAAGACCACCACATCGTCGAATTCATGAGTGACTATCTGCGCCTGATGGTTTCCGGGAATATGGATGCGTTCCAGATCGAAAACCTGATGGACAACGAGATTGAAACCCACCACCACGAAGGCATGGTGCCGGCCGGCGCGCTGGCCAAGCTGGGCGACGGCATGCCGGCGTTCGGTATCGTCGCCTGCGTGATGGGGGTGGTGCACACCATGGAATCGGTGGGGATTCCGCCGTCCGAACTGGGTTTGTTGATCGCCAAGGCGCTGGTCGGCACCTTCCTCGGTATTTTGCTGGCATACGGCTTCGTCGGTCCGCTGGCCACGCTGCACGAACAAAAGCTCGAAGAATCGACCAAGATGTTCCAGTGCGTCAAAGTCACGCTGCTGGCCAGCCTGAATGGCTATGCGCCGGCGCTGGCGGTGGAATTCGGCCGCAAGGTCCTGTATTCCACCGAACGTCCGACCTTCTCCGAACTGGAAGAACATATCAAGAAATCGAAGTCCAAGTAAGCCGGCGCTTCGCGTATCATTACACTATGGAAATTTTAAGGAACCGGTATGGCTGACGAAGGGATGCGGCCTATCATCGTCAAACGCATTAAGAAGGCCGCCCATGGACATCACGGCGGCGCCTGGAAAATTGCGTATGCCGACTTCGTCACCGCCATGATGGCGTTTTTCCTGTTGATGTGGCTGCTCGGGTCCACCACCAAGGGCGATTTGAACGGCATTTCCGAGTACTTCAAAACGCCGCTGAAGGTGGCGATGCAGGGCGGTTCTGGTTCCGGTGACAGTTCGTCGGTAATTCTCGGTGGCGGCAAGGACCTGACGCGCAAGGAGGGCCAGGTCAAGATGGCGGACGACCCGGCCACCAAGAAAAGCTTTAACCTGACCGCCGCCAAGGCGGAGATGGAACGCCAGGAAACCCTGCGCCTGGAGCAATTGAAGGAAAAGATCGAAGAAAAGATTGTAAGCAATGCGCTGTTGAGGAAATACAAGGATCAGCTGTTGCTGGACTTTACATCGGAAGGCTTGCGGATCCAGATCGTCGATGAACAAAACCGGCCGATGTTTGCCCTGGCCTCGTCGTCGCTGCAGCCGTACACCAAGGAGATCTTGTACGAAATCGGCGTGGTCCTCAATGACGTGCCGAACCGCATCGGTCTGTCCGGTCACACCGATTCGACGCCGTATTTCACCGATGCCGGCTACAGTAACTGGGAATTGTCCGCCGACCGCGCCAATGCGTCGCGCCGTGCGCTGATTGCCGGCGGCATGCAGGAAAACAAGATCATGCGCGTGGTGGGCCTGGGATCGGCCGTGCACCTGGATCGCCAGGATCCGTTCAGCCCGATCAATCGCCGCATCAGCATTATCGTGATGAACAAGAAGACCGAAGAGGGCTTGCTGAAGGAAGGTTCGCAGAAAATGGAAGTGGGTGCCGCGACCGAGGCGACCAGGGCCGCCGCCGAAGCCGGCGCCGCGGCCCCGAGGAAGTAACGCAGGCAGGCAGCACTGCAGGCTTTGAAACGAGACTGATATGACGAGAAAAAAAATCCTTGGCTCCCATGTGAAACGCCTGCTGTCCGGCGTTTCCGACCATGGACGCCGGCATTTGACGGAAGTGGAAACGGATTTAATCCAGACCAATCTCTTGCTGGAAGAAGCGATTGAAAAATTGTCGCGCAACTTCATGGCGATCCATGAGACGGTCAGCGCCCAGCAAACGGCGATTGATGCCTTGCTGGCCGGCGCCACACCCAGCACCGAGCAAAAGGAACAGTTGGCGGCCTTGTCCGATCAGGTCGGCATGTATGTCAATGCGGCCGTCACCAGCATGCAATTCCAGGACATGACGAGTCAGTTGATTGACCGCACCCTGAAGCGGGTGACGGGCTTGCGTGAATTCCTGGGCACACTGGGCGCTCACGGCGCCGAGATGGTGCCGGAAAGCGATAACGATGAAATCGTTGAATTGCTGGGCAAGGTCAGCATGGCGCTGGCGATCCAGAGCCTGGAATTACGCAGCGTGCTGCGCAAGGCGGTCAGCCAGAAACACTTGGAGAGCGGTGATATTGAATTGTTCTGAACGGTTCTGACAATTCGACCCGCGATACCGATAACGATGTGATCCCGGGGGCCGGCCGCCCCCGCTTAGGCAACATGGGTGCCGGGCCTTTAGGCCGGGAATCCCCTGATTAAAGTGAGATAAAACAAAATGGCGAAAACGATACTTGCAGTTGACGATTCCAGCTCACTGCGACAAATGGTGGCTTTCAGCCTGAAGGCCGCCGGTTACCAGGTGGTGGAAGCGGTCGACGGCCAGGACGGACTGGAGAAAGCCAAAGGTCAGACGGTGGACCTGGTGCTGACCGACCAGAACATGCCGCGGATGGATGGCCTGCAACTGATCAAGCACCTGCGCGAACTGCAGAGTTATCAAAAAGTGCCTATTTTGATGCTGACCACGGAATCCTCCGACGAGATGAAGGCCAAGGGCCGGGCGGCCGGTGCCAATGGCTGGCTGGTCAAGCCATTTGATCCGCAGCGTCTGATTGAGGTAGTCAAGAAAGTCATCGGTTGAGGACTTCCCATGTATCCAGTACCTGATGGAGTCGCGCCATGACCATCGACATTAGCCAGTTCTACCAAGTCTTCTTCGATGAAGCCGAGGAGCTGCTGGCGGAAATGGAGCGCTTGCTGCTGGGCGTTGATCTCGCCGCGCCCACGAGTGAAGACCTGAATGCGATTTTCCGCACCGCCCACTCTGTCAAAGGGGGCGCGGGCACGTTCGGCCTGAACGACATGACGGAAATTACGCACGTGCTGGAAACCCTGCTCGATCGCATCCGCAAGGGCGAGATGGCCTTGACGAGCGAGCACGTCGACGCGTTCCTGGCGGCCAAAGATATTTTGAAAATGCAGCTGGGCGGTCACCGCTCCGGCGCCACGGTGGACCAGGATGCGGTCGGCAATGTGCGCATGATGCTGCAATCGCTGGCGCAGGACGTGGTGGTGGCGGACTTGACGCACATCGCGCCGGCCTTCAACAGCGCGGCCGACGACAACCAGGTCGACCACAGCGATGGCCGCCGTTACCGGCTGGAGTTGCCGTCGATGAACCAGCGCGAAGTGGCGGCGCTGTCGGCCGAAGTCGGCTTGCTGGGCCTGGTGTCTTCGGCGCCGCTCGACGGCGGGCGCACCGCGCTGGTGGTGACCACCCATGAGAGCCTGGACGACATCATTTCGATTTGTTCGTTCATCCTCAATCCCGATGATTTGACGATCACCGAGCTGCCGGCGCTGACGCCGACCCAGCAAGCCCGTGAAGCCGCCGAGCGCAGCCGCATCGAGGCGGCGCAAGGCTATGGTTTCTTCGATCCGGTGGAGCCGTCCGCTACGCCGGCCGCGCCGACCGAGGGCGCTGATGCGGGCTACGGCTTCTTCCAGCCGCTTGACCAGATCCGCGCCGAGGCGGCGCAGGCGGCCGATGACAACAAGGGTTACGGCTTCTTCGAGCCGATCGAGGCGATCCGCGCGCGTGCCGGCATCAAGGACGAACCGGTCGCCACGCCGGCGCCGGAGGCCGAAAAGAAAGCCGCCGTGAAAAAAGACGACAAGCCTGGCGCCGCTGGTGGCGGGGGCGAATCGTCGTCGATCCGGGTCTCGATTGAAAAAGTCGACCAGCTGATCAACCTGGTGGGTGAACTGGTGATCACGCAAGCGATGATCGAGCAACGGGTCGACACGCTGGACCCGATGGTGCACGAGCGCCTGCTGTCGTCGGTGAGCCAATTGACGCGCAACACGCGCGACTTGCAGGAAGCCGTGATGTCGATCCGCATGATGCCGATGGACTTCGTGTTTTCCCGCTTCCCGCGCATGGTGCGCGACCTGGCGGCCAAGCTGGGCAAGAAGGTGGACTTCATTACCAACGGCGCCGCCACCGAACTCGACAAGGGCCTGATTGAACGCATCGTCGATCCGCTGACGCACCTGGTACGCAACAGTATCGACCACGGCGTGGAAATGCCGGAGGTGCGGCGCGCGGCCGGCAAGAGCGACGCCGGGCGTCTGCTGCTGTCGGCCAGCCATCAGGGCGGCAACATCATCATTGAAGTGGCGGACGATGGTGGCGGTCTGAATCGCGAGAAAATCCTGGCCAAGGCGCGCGAGAACGGCGTGCCGGTGACCGACAACATGGCCGATGCCGACGTGTGGCAACTGATTTTCGCACCCGGCTTCTCGACCGCGGAAACCGTGACCGACGTGTCCGGCCGCGGCGTCGGCATGGATGTGGTCAAGCGCAACATTACCGCCATGGGCGGTTCGGTCGATATCCGTTCCGCCAAGGGCTTCGGCACCACGATCTCGATTTCGCTGCCGCTGACGCTGGCGATCCTCGATGGCATGACGATTCGCGTCGGCGAGGAAATCTATATCCTGCCGCTCGGCTTTGTCATCGAATCGTTGCAACCGGTGCCGGATGACGTCAAGGAAATCACCGGCAAGGGTCAGGTGATCAAGGTGCGCGGCGAATACCTGCCGCTGATTCCGCTGTACCAGATGTTCGACATTACGCCGCGCTACACCAATCCGTGCGAAGGCATCATCGTGATCCTGGAAACCGATGGTCGCAAGGCGGCGCTGTTCATCGATGACCTGGTTGGTCAGCAGCAGGTGGTGGTCAAGAACCTCGAATCGAATTACCGTAAAGTGGCCGGCATTTCCGGCGCCACCATCCTGGGAGATGGCGGCGTATCGCTGATCCTCGATGTCGCCGCATTGATCCGCTCGTCCCGCCAATTGGCCGACGAAACCATTTTTTCACAATAAACGCTAGAGGGTAACCATATGGCAGACGCAAACCAGATGGCCGGCGCGGAAGATATCGCCAGCCGCGAATTCCTGGCCTTCAAGCTGGGCAAGGAAGAGTACGGGATTGATATCCTGAAAGTGCAGGAAATCCGCGGCTATGAAGCGGTGACCCGCATTGCCAGCGCGCCGGAGTTCATCAAGGGCGTGATCAACCTGCGCGGCATCATCATTCCGGTGGTGGACATGCGCATCAAGTTCCAACTCGGTGAGGTGGTGTACGACCAGTTCACCGTGGTGATCATCCTGAACATCAACGGCCGCGTGGTCGGCATGGTGGTCGATTCGGTGTCGGACGTCACGACGCTGACCCAGGACCAGGTCAAGCCGTCGCCGGAAATGGGAACCGCCTTCTCCACCGAATACATTATCGGCTTGGGTACGATCGATGAGCGTATGCTGATCCTGGTGGACATCGACCGCTTGATGTCGAGCCCGGACATGGGCTTGAACGACCAACTGGCGGCGTAAATAAAACTACAAGAATGCGCGCAGGAAACCGGACGGCGCCGGGCCTGTTCCCACCGGGATGGCGCGGCCGGAAAGACAGCAGAGAACGGAGACCAAGATGAATTTACGGGACTTTAAAATCGGCACCAGGTTGGGCATGGGGTTTGGCATTATCTTGCTGATCCTTGCCGTCATGGTCTTGCTGACCAATGTACTGGGCTACCAAAACAAAGCACAGTTGCGCAGCGGGCTGGAAACGGCCACGGCGAAGAACCTGCAGGCCTCGGCCATGAAGAGCGCGATGCTGGAAACCGGGATTGCCATGCGCAATATCGGCCTGCAATCGGACGTTAGCCTGATGCAAAAGGAAGAAGGCAAGGTCAAGGAACAGCGCAAGCGTTACGACGGCGCGCGCGACAAGTTGCAGAGCCTGGGCTTGAACGACGCCGAAAAGAAAGTGCTGACCGACATCGCGGCGCTGGACAAGGACGTCGACGCGGCGTTTAAGGAAGCCATCGGCCAGGTGCTGGCGTTTAACTCGGAAGGCGCGGCCAAGGTCATCGCCAGCCGTATCGACCCGCTGAACCAGCAAACGCTGGTGGCGTTAAATACGCTGGTCGAGATGCAGCAAAAAGCCGCCAACGCCGTGCTGGAAGGCTCGATCACGGCCGATAACCGACTGATGATGATTCTGGTTGGCCTGGGCGCCATCGCCATCGCGCTGGGCGTGGTGGCGGCGCTGATCATCACCCGCTCGATCACCGGTCCGCTGTCCGGCGCGGTCGCCGTGGCCAAGCGCGTGGCGGGCGGCGAGCTGACGTCGCAAGTAACGGTCGAAGGTCAGGATGAAACCAGTGAATTGCTGCAGGCGCTGCGCGAAATGAACGACAGCCTGGTGCGCACCGTCAGTGAAGTGCGTTCGTCGACGGAAACCATCACGGTGGCGTCGCAGGAAATCGCGTCCGGCAATGCCGACCTGTCGTCGCGTACCGAATCGCAGGCCAGCTCGCTGGAGGAAACCGCCAGTTCGATGGAACAGCTGACGTCCACCGTGAAACAGAATGCGGACAATGCGCGCCAGGCCAACCAGCTGGCGGTATCGGCTTCGTCGGTAGCGGAAAAGGGCGGCACCGTGGTGTCGCAAGTGGTCGAAACCATGGGTTCGATCAAGGCCTCGTCGTCCAAGGTGGTGGACATCATCGGCGTGATCGACGGCATCGCGTTCCAGACCAACATCCTGGCGCTGAACGCGGCCGTGGAAGCGGCCCGTGCCGGCGAGCAGGGCCGCGGCTTTGCCGTGGTGGCGTCCGAAGTGCGCAGTCTGGCGCAACGCTCGGCGGCGGCGGCCAAGGAAATCAAGGAATTGATCGGCGACTCGGTGGAGCGGGTGGACGCCGGCTCGCGCCTGGTCGATGAGGCGGGTCAGACCATGGGTCTGATCGTCACGTCGATCAAGCAAGTGGCCGACATCATGGGCGAGATCACCGCCGCCACCCAGGAACAAAGCACCGGCATCGAGGAAGTCAACCAGGCCATCACGCAGATGGACGAGATGACGCAGCAAAATGCGGCGCTGGTCGAAGAAGCGGCGGCGGCGGCGGAAAGCATGCAGGAACAGGCGCTGAATCTGGCCAACGCGGTGTCCATCTTCAAGCTGGCCGGCGACGCCTACAGCGCACAGCGCGCGCCAGCGTCGAAGGCGCCGGCCCGGCCTGCCGCGCGCACCGCCCTGGTGGCGCCCGCTGCGGCACCGAAAGCGGCACCGAAAGCAGCCCCCAAAGCAGCGTCGAAAAAATCGACCGCCACCAATACCCCGGATGGCGAATGGGAAGAGTTTTAATGCACTGACCACGGTCCTGGACCAGGCGGCGCAAGCGTGCCGCGCGCGCGGGAAACTTCCGCGCGGCACGCACTGGCAACACGTTTAAGAAGGTCGATACATGCCGCAATCCAAAGACAGCGTCAAAGAGTTTGATTTCAACGCGCGCGATTTTGAGCGGGTGCGCGCGCTGATCTACAAAAAGGCCGGCATTTCGCTGGCCGACAGCAAGCAGGAGATGGTCTACAGCCGCCTGGCGCGCCGTTTGCGCGCCTGTGGCATCAGTTCCTTCGTCAAGTACCTGGACGACCTGGAAGCGGGACGCCTGGGCGACGAGTGGGAGTCGTTCACCAACGCCCTCACCACCAATCTGACGTCGTTCTTCCGCGAAGCGCACCATTTCCCGCTGCTGGCAGAACACATCAAGAACAAGCGCGACATCACGGTCTGGTGTTCCGCCGCCTCCACCGGCGAGGAGCCGTATTCCATCGCCATGACCTTGTGCGAAGCGTACAACACGCTGACACCGCCGGCCACCATCATCGCCACCGACATCGACACCAACGTGTTGGCGCATGGCGCCAATGGTGTGTACACGCTGGACCGCCTCGACAAAATGTCGCCGGAACGCCAGCGCCGCTTCTTCCTGAAAGGGAAGGGCGACAAGGAAGGCTATGTCCGGGTGCGCCCCGAGTTGCGCAACCTGATTACCTTCAAGCAGTTGAACCTGCTGGGCGACCAGTGGCCCGTGACGGGACCGTTCGACGTGATTTTCTGCCGCAATGTGATGATTTATTTCGACAAGGCGACCCAGCGTAAAATACTGTCGCGCTTTGTCCCATTGATGAAGCCGGACGCATTGTTGTTTGCCGGCCATTCGGAGAATTTCCTGTACGTGTCCGATCAATTGAAGTTACGCGGTAAAACCGTGTACGAGCTGGACGATCGCCGTGGCGCAAGCCCCAAAGTGTCGTCATAAACGGAAGGCGGGAACACCATGGACTTGGAACAATTTGCCACGAACGTCTACTATGACAGGACGTTCGACTGCCAAGCAGCAAAGATCCTGCCCGGTGAATATTACTTCACCAATAAAGACATGTTGATCGTGACGGTATTGGGCTCGTGCGTCTCGGCCTGCATCCGCGACCGTGTGACGGGCCTGGGCGGCATGAATCACTTCATGCTGCCTGATGGCGGCGGCGACGGCAGCCCGGTGTCGGCCTCGGCCCGCTATGGCACCTATGCGATGGAAATCCTGATCAATGACTTGCTCAAAGGTGGCGCCAAGCGCGAGAACCTGGAGGCGAAGGTCTTCGGCGGCGGCGCCGTCTTGAAAGGGTTTACCGCGATTAACGTGGGCGAGCGCAATGCCGCGTTTGTCCAGAACTTCCTGAAAAACGAGCGCATCCGCATCGTGGCCGAAGATTTGAACGACATTTATCCGCGCAAGGTCTATTTCTTCCCCCGCACCGGTAAAGTGCTGGTCAAGAAATTGATGCAAACCCATAACGACACGCTGGTCAAACGCGAAACCGAATACGCGAGCCGGCTCAAGAAACAGCCAGTGGCGGGTGATGTTGAGTTGTTCTGACCCGCAGCACCGGTGTACCCAGTACTGATAAGTGGATGGCCGGCCTGAAGATCCGGCAGCCATCTTATCTAAAAGAGACATAACATCATGAAGATCAAAGTTCTGATCGTCGACGACTCCGCCTTGATCCGCAGCGTCATGACGGAAATTATCAACAGCCAGCCCGACATGACCGTCGTGGGTGCGGCGCCCGACCCGCTGGTCGCGCGTGAAATGATCAAGCAAACCAACCCGGACGTGCTGACGCTGGACGTCGAAATGCCGAAAATGGATGGCCTGGATTTCCTCGAAAAGCTGATGCGCCTGCGCCCGATGCCGGTCGTGATGGTGTCGTCGCTGACCGAACGCGGCTCGGAAATCACCATGCGCGCACTGGAACTGGGCGCGGTGGATTTTGTCACCAAACCGAAAATCTCGATCCAGGCCGGCATGCGCGAATACGCTGAACTGATTGCCGATAAAATCCGCGCCGCGTCGCGCGCGCGGGTGCGGGCGCGCACGCTGCCGCAAGCCGGCGCGCCGGGCGCGGCGCCGTTGCCGCAATTGCGCAACCCATTGATGTCGTCGGAAAAACTGATCATCATCGGCGCCTCCACCGGTGGCACCGAGGCGATCCGCGAATTCCTGATGCAAATGCCGTCCGATTGCCCGGGCATCCTGATCACCCAGCACATGCCGGAAGGCTTTACGCGCTCGTTTGCCAAGCGCCTCGACTCGCTGTGCAAGATCGCGGTGGTGGAATCGCAGGGCAATGAGCGGGTGCTGCCTGGCCACGCGTATATCGCACCGGGCCACTCGCACCTGACGCTGACCCGTTCCGGCGCCAACTACATGACCAAGATCGACCAGGGGGAACCCGTCAACCGCCACCGCCCGTCGGTGGACGTGCTGTTCCGTTCGGCCGCGCAATCCGCCGGCAAGAACGCGGTCGGCGTGATCCTGACCGGTATGGGCAAGGATGGCGCGGCCGGCATGCTGGAGATGAAAAATGCCGGCGCCTATAATTTTGCGCAAGATGAAGCCAGCTGCGTGGTGTTTGGCATGCCGCGCGAGGCAATTGCCGTGGGCGGAACGCACGAGGTCGGCGCGCTGCACGATTTGCCGGGCATGGTATTGGGCTACCTGGCCAAACATGGTTCGCGCGCACTGCGCGTTTAACAACATGGGGGCCGGGCATTCAGGCCGGGCATCCCCATTTTAGACAGCATATCATTGTAAGCTGTGACGTTTTACCGCCACTTTGTTCGCCTTAACGCATTGAAAATGCTATCCTACAAAGAGGTGGTGCTTATAAACACTATTAACAACCGCGTAAGAGAATCAACGGAGTAATTCATGGCTGATCCAAAGATGAAATTTTTAGTTGTTGACGATTTTTCGACGATGCGCCGCATCGTCCGAAATCTGTTGAAAGAACTGGGTTATGCCAATGTGGACGAGGCCGAAGACGGTGTCATGGCGCTGGCCAAACTGCGCGCAGAGCAGTTCGATTTCGTCGTGTCGGACTGGAACATGCCAAACATGGACGGCCTGACCATGCTGCAAAACATTCGTGCCGATCCGGCACTGGCCAAGCTGCCGGTGCTGATGGTGACGGCCGAAGCCAAGAAGGAAAACATCATTGCGGCGGCCCAGGCCGGCGCCAATGGTTATGTGGTCAAGCCGTTCACGGCCGCCACCCTGGATGAAAAGCTGAACAAGATTTTCGAAAAGCTGGGCGCCTGATCGGACGCTGGCGGCGCGGTGGCGCGGCATGCCTGAGCGGCAACGCGGCGCACCAGGCGCATCAGGCGCGCCACCAGCGCGGTGGCTGGCGTCAGTGCGCGCCAGCCTGCGCCCCTGCAGTACCCGGGCCGGCCTAGTGACCCACTAGTGCCGGCCCTAGTTTTATCGACGTTTCCCCAGGTGCCTGATGGCTGGGTGTCAGGTGCTTCATCACGGCGGCCACACTATGCATCAAACCAATTTTCTCGTTCGTGAGCCATTGCTGGACCCGAAGCAGAAAGTGGTCGGCTATGAACTGAACTGGCAGCAGTCGGACGGCGCCGCACCGACCCGCGCTCAACTGGAAGACCTGGTGGGTTTCGTGGCCGGTCAGGTCAATCATGCCGAGCAAGGCTGGCTGCTGCGCGACAAGACGCTGTTCCTGCAAGCCGTGCCGGAAATGCTGTCGACCGACGCGCTGTACGACATGCCGCCCGAGCACACGGTGCTGACGATCCGGGCGCCGATGCTGGCCAGCGCCGATACCCTGGCCGCCGTGCAGGGCTTGCGCGCCGGTGGCGTCGGCATCTTGCTGCGCGATGCCGACCTGGCGCGGGTCGGCAGCCGTCTTGGCACCATCGCTTCCTTTGTCGAAGTCAAGTTCACCGGCGCCGACGTGGCGGCGCAGGCACGTGCTTACGCGGCGCTGAAAGCGTCGAACCTGCGCATGGTGGGGCGTCCGGTCGCGACCTGGAGTGATTTCGACGCCTGCGCCGCGCTGGGGCTGGACGCCTTTGTCGGCAAGCTGCATTTGACGCCACGGCCCGGTTCGGCGGCGCAAGGCATGAATCCGGCGCAAACCTTGATCATCCAACTGATGCAGATGGTCAGTGCCAATGCCGACGTCAAGCAACTGGAAGACGTGTTGCGGCGCGATGCGGCGCTGTCGTATCAGCTGATGCGCTACATCAATTCGGCCGGCTTTGGCGCGGGACGCGACATCACGTCGTTGCGCCAGGCCATCACCATGCTGGGCTATGAGCCGCTGTACCGCTGGCTGACCGTGCTACTGGCGACGGCCGGCACCAACGGCTATTCGCCGGTGCTGCTGGAAACCGCCGTGATCCGTGGCCGCCTGGCGGAGTTGCTGGGCTTGAAGGCGCTGGGCAAGAGCGAGGCGGAAAACATTTTCGTGGCCGGCATGTTTTCGCTGCTGGACCGTTTATTGGGCATGCCGATGCAAGAAGTGCTGGCGGGGATTCAGTTGTCGGACGATGTGGTGGCGGCGCTGCTGACGCGCTCCGGCAAATACGGCCCGTACCTGGCGCTGGCCGAAGCCTGTGAGCTCAACAGCAATCTGGTGGCGTCGCTGGCGTCGACCCTGCATCTGAGTCCTGCCGAGGTCAATCAGGCGCACCTGGAAGCGCTGGCGTGGACGCAGTCGGTGACGGCGTCCTGAAAGAAAAGGCGGCCCGCAGGCCGCCTGGTTCACTGCTGAAAATCAGATCTCGAGGTTGTCGATCAAGCGCGTGGTGCCCAGCTTGGCCGCCGCCAGCACGAC
>JAIENA010000138.1 GCA_019751755.1 Burkholderiaceae bacterium
AAACAATCTTCTGCCGGTCGGCGATCAGCGCTTCATACGTCAGGTTCTGCAGCAACGTGTAGTGTGACGGATCGAGCCCCGAGAATTGCACGCCATAGGTGTGCATCGGCGGCCGCTCCGGCGTGGCGGGTTTGATGGCGTTGGTGTTGCGCACGTGCGCATAGGTATTGACCAGTACTTGCCGGTTGTCCGGCGGCGCCAGCAAGGTGAAGGACAGCCCGACTTTGGTGTCGCCGCCCGGCAGCGGCAATGCCGATTCCAGCAGCGCGCCCGAGACGCTGAGATTAACCAGGAACACATTGGCCTTGACGCCGCCGGCGCATGCCAGTTGGGCGGGAATGTCGACCTTGACGCGCATCGCGGTGCGCAGGCTGGTGCCCTGGATGCTGCTCGGGAAGGCGACGTGCGCATACAGCAGGGGACGGTCAAAGACGCGCAGCACGACCGTGGAAAAAGCGCAGACGTTGACACCGGAAAAAACGCGGATCGTCAGCTTGTCGCCTTCGGCCAGGGCGACCGGGGCGCCGTTTTCCAGCGGCACCTTGACGATCATGTATTCATCCTTGATCCAGCCGATGACCGTGGAAAAATGCTGGATCGGCTTCAGCGTGCGGTGCGTGATCAACTGGATCCGTCCACCGACCGGCAAGTTCATTTGTTCGAACTCAACCTCTTGTGTCCGTACTTCCGCCACCGCTGTACTGCTGGCCATGCCTGTCCTTTGCTGTAACCATGTCCGGGCGGCAATTATATACCGGCGGTTGCAAATTTGGCACGGCCGTGCACGGGTGGTAGCGCGGTGTTAACTGGTCGCGCTCCAGTCGCCGGACTTGCCGCCATGCTTCTCCATCACACGAATGTTATTCATCACCATGCCCCGGTCGACCGCCTTGCACATATCGTAAATCGTCAACAAGCCCACTTGCACGGCGGTCAGCGCTTCCATTTCCACCCCGGTTTTGCCATAGGTTTCCACTTGTGCGCGGCAGTGGACGCTGGCGTTGGGTTCATCAATCTCGAATTCCACGGAGACTTTGGTCAGTGCCAGCGGATGGCACAGCGGAATCAAATCGCTGGTGCGCTTGGACGCCATGATGGCGGCAATGCGGGCAATCCCCAGTACATCGCCTTTCTTGGCCGAGCCCGAGACGATGATGGCCAACGTGTCCGGCTTCATTTTGATGGTGCCGCTGGCCACGGCAATCCGGTGGGTTTCCTGCTTGCCGCCCACATCGACCATATGCGCCTGTCCGGTGGCGTCAAAGTGGGTCAGGCCTGCGTTCTCGTCATGGGTCTGGTTGTTCATGTATAGTTGGTTCCTTGCTGGTCTAGACAGATATCATAGCATCGTGAATTTCCAACGTTTTTCATCGCGCCTGATAATCCCCCTCGCGATTTCCCTCTTGTTTGCGGCGCCATACAGTGGCGCGCAATTGGCGCCGTCGAAGCCGATCAATTTGCCCAACCTGGGCGATACGGAACGACAGGAATTGTCGCCCCTGATGGAGCGCAAGCTGGGCGAGCAAATCATGTACGAGATCCGCAGCAACAAGGATTACCTCGACGACGCGCCGATCCTCGAATACCTCAATGAGCTGGGCAACAAGCTGGTGGTGTCCCATCCGGGTTCCCGGGGCGAAGCCAGCTTTGACTATGGCTTCTTTGCGGTACGGGATAACCAGCTCAATGCGTTTGCCTTGCCCGGTGGCTTTATCGGCGTGCATTCGGCGCTGCTGCTGGCGGCGCAAAACGAATCGGAGCTGGCGTCCGTGCTGGGGCATGAAATCGGTCACGTGGCGCAGCGCCATATTGCGCGCCAGTTGGGGCAGCAAAAGACCGATGCGCTGATTCCGCTGGCCGCCATGGTGCTGGCCGCGCTGGCCATGAAATCGAGTCCGGACGTGGCGATGGGCGTCATGATGGGCGGGCAGGGCCTGGCCATCCAGCGCCAGTTGAATTTCGGGCGCGACGCGGAGCGGGAGGCCGACCGCGTCGGGTTCCAGATCATGGGCGAAGCCGGTTATGACACCAGCGGCATGGTGGCATTTTTCCAGCGCATGCAAACGGCCAGCCGCAATTACAGTGACAACGTGCCCGCCTACTTATTGACGCACCCGTTGACCACCGAACGGATTGCCGATATCCAGGCCCGTATCCGTGAACAGCCCTATCGCCAGCGCGCCGACAGCCTGTCTTTCCACCTGATTCGCGCCCGCGCCCGGGTGCTGCAGGATGAAAGTGCGCAGGGCCTGGCCGAATCGATCCGCACCTTCGAGGAATTGCTGTTGCAGGACAACCGCCAGCAAAAAACCGCTGGCCAGTATGGGCTGGCGTTTGCCATGTTGAAGAAAGGCGATTTCACTGCCGCACAGAGCTGGTTCGACAAGGCGCGCGCGACTGTCAACGCACCGCCGCCGCCGGGCGTGCTCAGCGTGGCGCGGCAGGACGCGGCGCCGACGGTGTTTATCAACCTGGCGCTCGATATCAAGCTGGCGCAGGAAAGCAATGCGCCCGTGATCGCCGCCGCGCTGGCCGAGGCGGAAAGCGCGCATGTGAAATACCCGCTGTCGCGCGGCATTGTGCATCAGTATGCGAAGGCGATGATCTTGTCCGGCAAGCTGGAAGAGGCGACGCGCTTCTTGCGCGACCAGGTGCAGCAATACCGCGAAGAGCCGGAAGGGTTTGATTTATTGGCGGAAGCCTATGCCAAGCAGGGCAAGATCGCCTTGCAGCACATGGCGCTGGCGGAGTCGTACATGCTGCAGGGCGGCATGCTGGCCGCGATCGACCAGTTGGGGTTGGCGCGCAAGTCGGCCGACGCGTCGTTTTATGACCAGTCGCAGATCGATGCGCGCGAGCGGGAATTCAAGCAGCGCAGAAAAGAGGCGATGGGGGATAAGTACAAGGAGCCGTGATGCAGGCATGGCGGCTGCGTAGCAACCGCCCTACGGAGTCGGCGTCGGCTGGAATTGAAAAGTTTCCGCCATGCGGGCAGGGTCCAGGTGTTGCACTGGCACCGAACCCCATTGCAGTGGGATCTCCGCGCCGTCCAGCCAGTCGCTCAGCGCCTCGTCCCCTTGTGGGATAAATTGCGCCATGGCCTGCGCCATATCGCGGTCATCGAGTTGCGCCACCACTTGCGCGCTGCGCAGCACCAGATGGCCATCATCGGTCAGCCACGCGGCATCGATCGGTCCCAGTGGCGCCCCCGTGTGCAGCAGATAGCCGTGGACCGGATCGGTGCGGCAGATAAACGGCGTCGCTTCCAGGTTCACATACACGCGCTGCGGCCCGTTCTGGAAATACCAGCAGCCCCGTTCGTCGCGGTCGTAATTGCGGACAATAAAGCCCACCAGCGCGGGATTGGTCAGCTTATCGCCCGGCAAATTCAACTGCTGGGCGCGCTCGTCGCGCATGCGCCAGTGGCCCCGTGCATCGAGGTTCAGCCAGCCATAGCAGTGCGGCACATTCGGCCATTTCGCCAGGGCCTGTTTGACGATTTCATCCATGGTTACGCCTCGCAGGGTTGCGCCGCCGCGCCAGCGCTGCGGGTGGCCGGGTTGTCCAGGAATTGCAGCAAGCGCCGTGGCAGCCAGTCCAGGCGTCCCGGCACACTGCCCGTCGCAAAGCCGACATGGCCGCCCTGTTCAGGATAGTCCAATGTGACGCAGGGCGCCGCCTTGCGCGGCAAGTGGACGCCGGGCAGGAAGGGATCGTTCAAGGCGTTGAGCACCAGCGTCGGCACGGTAATGTCCATCAGCACGTGCTTGGCGCTGGCGCGGTGCCAGTAATCATCGGTATCGCGGTAGCCGTGCAGCGGCGCCGTCACCACGTTGTCGAATGCATACAGATCGTTGGCCGCCTGCAGCGCCGCCAGGTCATACAAGCCGGGGAACTGCTGCAGTTTGGCGATGCACTTGGGTTTCAGCGTGTTCAGGAACATGCGCGTATACAGCCGGTTGAAGCCGCGCGACAGCGCATCGCCGCCGCGCGCCAGGTCGAGCGGGGCGGAGACCGCCGCCGCCGCATCGACAAAACCGGCCTGCGACTGCGACTCGCCCAGCCAGCGCAACAGCGCATTGCCGCCCAGCGACACGCCGGTGGCATAAAAGCGCGCGCAATCGGCGGCGCGCGCCAGCGTATGCAAACGGCGCACGATCCAGTCGACTTCGCCGGCGTCGCCGGAATGGTAAAAGCGCGGCGCGAGGTTGGGTTCGCCCGAACAGCCGCGGAAATGCGGCACCGCGCCGGACCAGCGCCGTGCGGCCAGTTCCGCCATCATGGCGCGCGCGTAGTGGCTGTTGGAGGAGCCTTCCAGGCCGTGGAATAGCACCACAAACGGCTGACCGGCATCGCCGTCAACGAAATCGACATCGATGAAGTCACCGTCCGGCGTCGGCCAGCGCTCGCGCCGGAACGGCACCGCCGGCTTACGCAGACAGGTGGCCGGATAAATCGTTTGCAGGTGGCCGTTGGGCAGCCAGAAGGGCGCGGTGTACTTCATTAATCAGTGCAGGATTTGCGCCGGATGTTCAATCGGCACCGGACCGGGCGCGACCGAGACGTGGTGCAGTACGATGCGCCAGCCTTTCGGCGTTTTGATATACACATTGCTGGCGACCAGGTGCGCCGCTTCGCCGCTGGCGGCGGTGGTGCCTTCGATCACCGAGTGGATCGAGCACATCAGGTTATGGGTTTCGTGCAGCACCGAGGGCATGATGTGCAAGCCGCCATGCTCGAGAATGACGGCCCATGATTCGCGGATCGCGCGGTGGCCCACGAGGCGCGGGCCGCCCGGATGGATGCAGGCGATTTCATCGTCATCGGCCCACAGCGCCATCAGGGCTTCGAGATCGGCCCGGTTCAGCGCATCATAAAAAGCAGCTTCAACTTCAGCGGCGCTGCCGTTCAACTGCTTTTTTTTGCTCGACATGGTGCGCTCCGGGCCAGGTAATCAATCAGCGACGATCAGTGGTGGGAAACTACCGTGCCGGGCTTCAGGCGGTACGCGGTGCCACAGTAAGGGCATTTGGCCTGGCCGTCGTGGAAGTCGAGGAAGACGCGCGGGTGCGACGACCACAGTGGCATGGCTGGGTTCGGGCAGTGTGCCGGCAAGTCCTTGCCTTCGAGTTCGACTGCTGGGGTGGTGGCATTGCTCATCTTGGCGATCTCCGGAAGCGGTAACTGATAAAGCACCGATTTTAACGGATTCGGGCAGCAGGAGAAAATGATCGGTAGAATAGCGGCTGATTCCAGCACCAGCCTGCGGCGATACATTCCATAATTACAACTCATTTGCAAATGTGTTGTACATCGTGCATGGCTACTCCTTTGACATGACCGAACCTCATCGCGCGCCGCCGCCGCAACCCTCCGAGATTGACGCCCACGACGAAGCCGCCTGGCGCGACGGGCTAAAAGATGGCATGCCGAGCCTGTTCGGCATTGGCGCCTGGGGCCTGGTGGTGGGCGTGGCCATGGTCAAGAGCGGTTTGACGATCGCGCAGGCCTTGGGCATGACCTTGCTGGCGTTCGCCGGTTCCGCGCAATTGGCGGCGCTGCCGCTGATTGCCGCCGGCGCCCCGGTGTGGGTGGTGTTTTGCACGGCGATTGCCGTCAACCTGCGCTTTGTGATTTTTTCCGTGTTGCTGGCGCCGCACTTCCAGCACTTGCCATTACGAAAACGTTTCCTGCTGGGCTATGCGTCCGGCGACATGACCTCGGCCTTGTTCCTGCAGCGCTATCCGTCGGAGCAGCCGCAGCCGGGCAAGCTGTCGTATCTCACCGGCCTGATGTATCCGAACTGGAGCGCCTGGCAAATCGGTTCGATCATCGGTATTTTCGCCGGCAGCGCCGTGCCGGCCGAGTGGGGGCTGGGCTTTGCCGGCACCTTGGCCATCCTGTGCATTCTGGTGCCGCTGGTCGCCAACCGGCCGGCGCTGGTGGGCGTGCTGGTGGCCGGTGCTGTGGCGGTCTGGGGCCATGCGCTGCCCTATAAACTGGGCTTGCTGGCGGCGGTGGTGGTCGGCATGCTATCGGCCATGGCGGCCGAGGAATTGACGGATAAACTGAAGGGGATGCGCCGTGGCTGAATGGGAAATCTGGCTGACCATCGTGGCGCTGGCCGTGGCCACGGCCGCGACCCGCGCCTCGTTCTGGGTGGTGGGCCACCACATCACTATCCCGAAACGTGTGCATGAAGTGCTGCGTTATGCCCCGGCCTGTGCGCTGGCGGCCATCGTCGCGCCGGATTTGCTGCTCGATCCGGTCGGGCAGGTGCACTTCGACTACAGCAATCCGAAGCTGGTGTCGGCGCTGGTTTCTGTGGTGTTTTATTTATTAAGACGCAACATGCTGGAAACCATTATTTTCGGCATGGCGTTCTTCACAGCGCTCAGGTTGTTGCACGTTTTTTAAACGAATCGGCTGCTGCATTGCGGTAGAATAGCGGCTTTCCAACACTTTGCCCCTAGCCTAGCCATGCAAGCTGTCCTGAATTTCACCCGCCTGCAAGACCTGCTCCCACAACTGCAAGGAAAACGCGTTTTCATCCGCGCCGACCTCAACGTGCCGCAAGATGACGCCGGCAATATCACCGAAGACACGCGCGTGCGCGCTTCCGTACCGGCCATCCGCGCCGCCCTGGACGCCGGCGCCAAAGTTATGGTGACGTCGCACCTGGGCCGTCCGACCGAAGGTGAATTCAAGGCCGAAGACAGCCTGGCGCCCGTCGCACAGCGCCTGTCCGAGCTGCTGGGCCAGCCGGTCGAACTGAAGCAGAACTGGGTGGATGGCGCTGGCCTGGAAAACCTGCAAAACGGCCAGGTGGTGTTGCTGGAAAACGTACGCGTCAACAAGGGCGAAAAGAAAAACGCCGATGAACTGGCGCAAAAAATGGCCCAGCTGTGCGACGTCTACGTCAACGACGCGTTCGGCACCGCGCACCGCGCGGAAGCCTCGACCCACGGCATCGCCAAGTTCGCGCCGATCGCCGCCGCCGGCCCGCTGCTGGCCGCGGAACTCGATGCGCTGGGCAAGGCGCTGGGCGCGCCAGCCCGTCCACTGCTGGCCATCGTGGCCGGTTCCAAAGTGTCGTCCAAGCTGTCGATCCTGAAAGCGCTGTCGGAAAAAGTCGACGGCCTGATCGTCGGCGGCGGCATTGCCAACACCTTCATGAAGGCGTCCGGCCTGAACATCGGCAAGTCGCTGGTGGAAAACGACTTGCTCGACGAAGCCCGTGCCATTATCGAGATCATGGCCAAGCGCGGCGCCGAAGTGCCGATTCCGGTCGACGTGGTGTGCGCCAAGGAATTCGCGCCGACCGCCGTCGCCACCGTGAAAGCCGTGGCCGATGTGGCCGACGACGATATGATCCTCGATATCGGCCCACAAACGGCAAAACTGCTGGCCGATAAAATCGCCGCCAGCGGCACCGTGGTGTGGAATGGCCCGGTCGGCGTGTTCGAGTTCGACCAGTTCGGCGCAGGTACCCGTACTTTGGCGCTGGCGATTGCCGACGCCAAGGCATATTCGATCGCCGGTGGCGGTGATACGCTGGCAGCGATTGCAAAATATGACATTGCCGATAAAATTGGTTATATCTCCACCGGTGGCGGCGCTTTCCTGGAATTCCTGGAAGGCAAGACTCTGCCAGCCGTGGAAATCCTGACCCAACGCCATACCAAGTAATTGCCGTACCCGTAGTTCCCGTAGGGCGGGTTTTACAAACCCGCCACAGCGTCACCGTAACGCATGCACGGCGGGTTCGTGGAACCCGCCCTACGTCCAACAAGGAGCCCCCTCTATGTCCCGCGGTACTAAAATCGTCGCCACCATCGGCCCAGCCTCCACCGACTTTGATGTCTTGTGCAAAATGATCCGGGCCGGCGTCGATGTCGTCCGCCTCAATTTCTCGCACGGTAAAGCGCAGGACCATATCGACCGCGCGACGCTGGTGCGCCGCGCAGCGGCCGAATGCGGGCGCGAAGTGGCGATCATGGCGGACATGCAGGGACCGAAGATCCGCATCGGCAAATTCGAAAACGGCAAGATCGAACTGGCCAACGGCGATCCGTTCATCCTCGATGCGAAATGGGGCGAGAACGGCGAACTGGGCAACCAGGAAAAAGTCGGCCTGGATTACAAGGCGCTGCCATCGGACGTGCATAGCGGCGACACGCTGCTGCTGAACGACGGCCTGATTGTGCTGACCGTGGTGCGGGTGGTGGGCAGCGAGATTCACACCACCGTCAAAATCGGCGGTGAACTGTCGAACAACAAGGGCATCAATCGCCAGGGCGGCGGCCTGACCGCGCCGGCGCTGACGGCGAAAGACATGGAAGACATCAAGACCGCGATGAGCTTCCAGGCCGATTACCTGGCCATCTCGTTCCCGAAAAACGCCACCGACATGGCGATGGCGCGCCAGCTGGCCAATATCGCCGGCGAGCCTTATCGCCACAAGCCTATGATGATCGCCAAGATCGAGCGCGCCGAAGCGATTCCCGTGCTGGCCGAGATCCTGGCCGCGTCGGATGGCATTATGGTGGCGCGTGGCGACCTGGCGGTGGAAGTGGGCAATGCCGCCGTGCCCGCGCTGCAAAAGCGCATGATCAAAATGGCGCGCGAAGCCAACAAACTGGCGATCACGGCGACCCAGATGATGGAGTCGATGATCGTCAACGCGGTGCCGACCCGCGCCGAAGTGTCGGACGTGGCCAATGCCGTGCTCGACGGCACCGATGCCGTGATGACGTCGGCGGAAACCGCCGCCGGCAAATACCCGATTGAAACCGTCGAAATGATGGCGGCCATTTGCGTCGAGGCCGAACAATCCGAATACAACAAGCTGGACGCCGACTTCCTCAACGTGACGTTTACCCGCATCGACCAGTCGATCGCGTACGGCGCGCTGTTCACCGCGCACCATTTGCGCGTGAAAGCGATCGTGGCGCTGACGGAATCGGGCTCCACCGCGCTGTGGATGAGCCGCCACAGCATCGATACCCCGATTTTCGCACTGACCCCGAGCGTCACCACGGCGCGCAAGGCGTCGCTGTACCGCAACGTGCGCGCTTACCAGCTGCAGCAGGGCACCGACAGCGCGGTGGTGCTGAGGGAAGCCGAAGAACTGCTGGTGGAATATGGCATCGTCCGCAAGGGCGACATGATCGTCGTCACATGGGGTGAACCCATGGGCCAGGTGGGGGGCACCAATGCCCTGAAGATCGTCAAAGTCGGTGAGTTTGCCTGACGCCGTGTAAAGATTTTTATTTCTTTGTTATTGGAGTTTTACTATGTCCCTCGTATCCATGCGCCAGTTGCTGGACCATGCCGCGGAAAACGGCTATGGCATTCCAGCCTTTAACGTCAACAACCTGGAACAAGTGCAGGCCATCATGGCTGCCGCCGACGCGCTGAACAGCCCGGTGATCATGCAAGCGTCGGCCGGCGCCCGCAAATACGCCGGTGAAGCGTTCCTGCGCCACCTGATCGACGCCGCCGTCGAAGCCTACCCGCACATCCCGGTCGTCATGCACCAGGACCACGGCCAGTCGCCGGCCGTCTGCATGGCCGCGATCCGCTCGGGCTTCACCTCCGTCATGATGGACGGTTCGCTGGAAGCGGACGGCAAATCGGTCGCTTCGTACGAATACAACGTTGACGTGTCGCGCGAAGTGGTGAAGTTCTCGCACGCGATCGGCGTGACGGTGGAAGCGGAACTGGGCGTGCTCGGTTCGCTGGAAACCATGAAGGGCGACAAGGAAGATGGCCACGGCGCCGACGGCACCATGACCCGCGAACAACTGCTGACCGACGTGGCACAAGCCGCCGACTTCGTCGAACGCACCCAGTGCGACGCGCTGGCCATCGCGATCGGCACCTCGCACGGCGCCTACAAGTTCACCCGCAAGCCAACCGGCGACATCCTGGCGATCGACCGCATCAAGGAAATCCACGCGCGCATCCCGAACACCCACCTGGTGATGCACGGTTCGTCGTCGGTGCCACAGGAACTGCTGGCCATCATCCGCGAATTCGGCGGTGACATGAAAGAAACCTATGGCGTGCCAGTCGAAGAAATCCAGGAAGGCATCCGTCACGGCGTGCGCAAGATCAACATCGACACCGACATCCGTCTGGCGATGACCGCTGCGGTCCGCAAATTCCTGTTCGAAAACCCATCGAAATTCGACCCGCGTGATTACCTGAAGCCGGCCCGCGCCGCTGCTGAAGACATCGTCAAGGCCCGTCTGCTGGCGTTTGGCTGCGAAGGCCAGGCTGGCAAGATCAAGCCGCTGGCGCTGGACAAAATGGCCGAGCGTTACAAGGCCGGCGCGCTGGCGCAGATTGTCAAGTAAAATTCTGTTTGGACGGGCTCACCACCAGCCCGCATGACAGCCTGATTTTTTTCGACCGGCGGCCTTTTTCAAGTTCGCCGGTTTTGCATATCTACAAATCCCCTCCGCTATGAACAGCCTCTACCAATCCTCCATCAAGTCCCTGCCATTGCTGGGTCACGGCAAAGTCCGTGACAACTACGCCGTAGGCGACGACAAGATCCTGATCGTCACCACTGACCGCCTGTCCGCCTTCGACGTCGTCATGAACGAACCGATTCCCGGCAAGGGCATGGTGCTGAACCAGATGAGCGATTTCTGGTTCGAGAAACTGGGCCATATCGTGCCAAACCACCTGACCGGCGTGGCGCCGGAGTCGGTCGTGGCGGCTGACGAAGTGGAGCAGGTCAAGGGCCGCGCCGTGGTGGCCAAGCGTTTGAAGCCGATCATGGTGGAAGCCGTGGTGCGTGGCTACATCATCGGTTCGGGCTGGAAAGATTACCAGGCCACGGGCGCCGTCTGCGGCATCACGCTGCCGGCGGGCCTGCAACAGGCTGAAAAATTGCCGGAACCGCTGTTCACGCCAGCCGCCAAGGCTGATCTGGGCGAGCATGATGAAAACATCAGCTTTGCCGACATGGAAAGCCGCATCGGCGCGGAACTGGCCGCCAAAATGCGCGACGTCTCGATCGCCCTGTACAAGGCGGCATCGGAATACGCCGCCACCAAGGGCATCATCATCGCCGACACCAAGTTTGAATTCGGCCTCGACGACAACGGCGTGATGCACCTGATGGATGAAGTGCTGACGGCCGACTCGTCGCGCTTCTGGCCAGCCGATTCGTACGCGCCAGGCATGTCGCCGCCATCGTTCGACAAGCAATTCGTGCGCGATTATCTGGAAACCCTGACCGACTGGGGCAAGACCGCACCAGCACCAGCGCTGCCAGCCGACGTGATCGACAAGACCCAGGCCAAGTACTTCGAAGCCATTGAACGCCTGACCGGCGAAAAGCTGAAGGCATAAGCGATGAGTGCAGAAAACAAACCATTGGTCGGCGTCATCATGGGTTCGTCGTCGGACTGGGACGTGATGCAAAACGCGACCAATATCCTCAAGCAGTTCGGCGTGCCGTTTGAAGCGCAAGTGATTTCGGCCCACCGCATGCCCGATGAAATGTATGCCTACGCCAAAAGCGCGCGCGAGCGTGGCCTGCGCGCCATCATCGCTGGCGCCGGCGGCGCCGCCCACTTGCCGGGCATGGTCGCGGCCATGACCATCGTGCCGGTGCTGGGCGTGCCGGTGCCATCGAAATACCTGCGCGGCGAAGATTCGCTGCTGTCGATCGTGCAAATGCCGAAAGGCGTGCCGGTATCGACCTTCGCCATCGGCGAAGCGGGCGCGGCCAACGCGGCGCTGACGGCGGTGGCCATTATCGCCACCACCGACGATGCGCTGGCGGCCCAGTTGCTCGAATTCCGCGCCACGCAAACCGCGGCCGCGCAAGCCATGACGTTGCCGGTGAATCAATGAGTCAAGCAGCCAACAACCCGCCCAGCTGGCTGGGCGTGATGGGCGGCGGCCAACTGGGCCGCATGTTCGCGCAGGCCGCGCAAAGCATGGGCTACCAGGTCGCCGTGCTGGAGCCCGCCGCCGATTGCCCGGCCGGGCAAGTGGCGCAGCGCCTCGTTAATGCCGGTTACAGCGATGCCAACGGCCTCGACGAGCTGGCGAAACAGTGCGTGGCGGTGACCACCGAGTTTGAAAACGTGCCGGCCGACTCGCTGTCGCGCCTGGCGCAAACCGTGTTTGTCGCGCCGAACGCTCATGGCGTGTCGGTGGCGCAAGACCGTATCGCGGAAAAACGTTTTTTTGTTGCCTGCGCGCCGAAGTCCGGCGTCTTGCCGGCACCGCATCAGGTCATCGCGTCGCAGCAAGACATCGATGCGATCCCCGATGACTTGTTGCCCGGTATCCTGAAAACCGTGCGCATGGGTTACGACGGCAAGGGCCAAGTGCGCGTCAAGTCGCGCGACGACGTGCGCAATGCCTTTGAAGCCATGGGCCAGGTCACCTGCCTGCTGGAAAAAATGCTGCCGCTGGCCTATGAAGTGTCGGTGCTGACGGCGCGTGGCGTGGATGGCGCATCGGTGGTGTATCCGATCGCGGAAAACGTGCACCGCGACGGCATCTTGTTTACCACCACCGTGCCGGGACCGAATATTTCGGCCGCGTGCGCGCAGGCAGCGCAGGCGGCGGCCACCGCCATCGTGGCCGAACTGGGCTATGTCGGCGTGCTGTGCATCGAATTCTTCGTGCTCACCGACGGCACCCTGGTCGTCAATGAAATGGCGCCGCGTCCGCACAACAGCGGTCACTACACCATCGATGCCTGCGCCACCAGCCAGTTCGCACAGCAAGTACGCGCCATGGCGCGCCTGCCGCTGGGCGACGTGCGCCAGCATTCGCCGGCCGTGATGCTCAACATCCTCGGTGACGTGTGGTTCGACGGCGATGCCGAGATCCCGCGCACGCCGGCCTGGGACCGGATACTGGGCTTGCCGGGGGCGTGTTTGCACCTGTATGGCAAGGATGATCCGCGCCGTGGCCGCAAGATGGGCCACATCACGTTCATCGGCGCCACCCTGGACGATGCGCAGCGCCAGTTGCAGGCCGCCTGCGCCATCCTGGGTATTCCCGCGTGATTGATGTTGTGAGTGATGTTGTGAGCATGAGTGATATTGACCATCAGGTGCTGGGTCAGGCTGCCGCGCTATTGGAGTCCGGCGGCCTGGTCGCGTTTCCCACCGAGACCGTGTACGGCCTCGGTGCGGACGCGGAAAATCCCGCCGCCGTGGCGCGCATTTATGCCGCCAAGGGCCGTCCCAACGACCATCCGGTGATCGTGCACGTGGCGCCTGGCGCCGACCTCGATTACTGGGTCACCGATATCCCGCCGGCGGCGCGTCAGCTGGTCGAGGCGTTCTGGCCCGGCCCGCTGACCCTGATCTTGAAGCGCCACCCGCGCATTCCCGACGCGGTCTCCGGCGGCCAGGATACGGTCGGCTTGCGCTGCCCGTCGCATCCGGTGGCGATCGCCTTGCTGTCGGCTTTTAAAGGCGGCAAGGGCGGTGTGGCGGCGCCGTCGGCCAATAAATTCGGCAATGTCAGCCCGACCACCGCGCAGCATGTGCGCGATGAATTCGGCGCCGAGGTGCTCGATGCGGCCGGCATGGCGGAAACCGCGGCGCACGCGGTGGCGGCCATGATCACGGCGCGTATGGAAAACCCCGACGCCCGCGTATTGGATACGGCCCGCAATTTGCGCGTGGCCGTGCTCGATGGCGGTGCCAGCCAGGTGGGGATTGAATCGACCATCCTCGACCTGTCCCGACTCCAGACGCACGGCCCGGTGCTGCTGCGTCCCGGCCATATCGGCGCGCAGGATATCTGCGACGTGATCGGCGTGATGCCGAATTTGCCGGACCAAAGCGCACCGCGCGCCTCGGGTACGCTGGAGTCGCATTACGCGCCAAAAGCGCCGGTCGCGCTGGTGGATCCCGCGCGCTTGTCCGCCGTGCTGGCGCAACTGGCGGCCAACGGTCACCACGCCGCCGTGATCCATTATTGTGACAACGCGGCGTTGCCGTCCGGCGCGTTCGGCGCGCACCAGCACATGCCGTCCGATGCCACCGGTTATGCCTACGGCCTGTATGCGGCCTTGCGCGCGATGGACCAAAGCGATGCGCCACTGATCCTGGTGGAAGCGCCGCCGCAGACCGATGCGTGGCTGGGTGTGAATGACCGTTTGCGCCGCGCCGCGTTTGGCGCCAGCGGTATCGTCGACCAGTTGTTGCAAACGACACCGTCAGCATGACGCTGTAAAAACACGACGCTGTGTGCACACACGCACACAGCGCGTTGTCGCAGCCATCGGCGATTCTGTTATTGTTGAGTGGTGCTGATGAACAGTGCCACGCCGGGCCTCAACCGGCGCGCATCACAAGAACAGGGAGGCCAGCCATGGTCTTGCGCTTGTATGCCGTTGTCCTTGCCATTGCCGCAACATTTGCCATGGCAATCTCCTCCGCTGGCGCCGTCGAGCGCCCGTCCGATCCCGCCGATTCTTCCAATTCTTCCACGACTGCGATGGCCATCAACCGCAGCGCCGTTGCCGCTACTGCGGCCGGCGCGGTGGCCGTGCAACTGGCGCGTCCGGCGCCGGCACGCGGCACCCTGCTGGCCGGTCCGACGCTGGTGCCGATCGATGTCGTCACCGACACCATCGACAAGCTCGAACCATCGCTGTTGCGCGCGCTGTTGAAGCGGCGCGACGGCCTGCTAAGTATCACCGGCGAGCCGCGCTGCACGATCGCCATCCACAGCCTGCGTTACCAGACGGTGGGCGGGCAGGGCGAGCCCACCGATGCCGGTGCGGTCATCATGGCGCCGTCCGGCAGCGACCCGGCCTGCAGTGGTCCGCGCCCGGTCTTGCTGTATGCGCACGGCACCGTGCTCGATCAAACCTTCAGCATGGCGCGCCTGAATGGCGAAGCGCGGCTGGTGGCCGCGATGTTCGTGGCGCAGGGTTATATCGTGGTGGCGCCGGATTACGCCGGCTATGGCGCGTCGTCGCTGCCGTACCACCCCTATCTGAACGCGCAGCAGCAGGCCGCCGACATGGTCGACGCCCTGCGCGCGGCCCGCACCGCCTATGGTGTGCTGGGATTGCAGCCCTCGCAGCGGCTGTTCCTGACCGGGTATTCGCAGGGCGGCTTTGTGGCGCTGGCCACGCAGCGCGCCATCGAGCAGCAGCACGCCGACGAATTCAAGGTGACGGCGGTGGCCGGCCTGTCCGGCCCCTATGCGCTGGCGCAGATGGCTGATGATATCTTCAGCGGGCGTCCCAGCAGCGGCATCACGGCGTATTTGCCGCTGCTGACGACGTCCGGCCAGCGCGCCGGGGCGGCGCTGTACGCGGCGCCGGAAGAGCTGTATGAAGCCCGCTATGCGGACGGCATCGAAGGCTTGTTGCCGACCCGGGTCAAACTCGATGAGCTGGTCGGCAAGGGCAAATTGCCGAAGGGCGCGCTGTTTGCCCGCGATTCGCAGCCCCAGGCGGCCGACGCTGCCGCCTTCTTTGCCGACCGCAATCTGGTGCGCACCAGTTACCGCAACGCCTACCTGCAAGACATGACGGCGCACCCGTGTCGCGCCGACCTGGCCGAACCGCTGGCCTGCGCGCCTCAACTCGGCTTGCGCAAATGGCTGGTGAAAAACGATTTGCGCAGCTATGTGCCGCAAGCGCCGCTGCTGCTGTGCGGCGGGG
The DNA here is from genome assembly GCA_019751755.1 of Burkholderiaceae bacterium. Lineage (GTDB taxonomy): Bacteria > Pseudomonadota > Gammaproteobacteria > Burkholderiales > Burkholderiaceae_D > Rugamonas. Next base: position 15,671 of record JAIENA010000138.1, read on the forward strand.
CGCGCGATCCGGTGGTGCCGTTTGCCAATGCGCAAAGCGCCAGCGCCTATTACAACGCGCATGGCGCCGCCACCGTCCTGGTCGACCTGGAAACCATCGGGCCGCAGGAGGCTTACCTGGCGCACAAGCAGGGCTTTGCCCGGGAGTTGCGCAAGCTGCTGCAGGATGCCGCCAACAAGGGGGACGATCCCGGCAAGGCAGTGTCTGACCGTTACCACAGTCGGCTGGCCGCCAGCTTTTGTCTGATGGCCGCGCGCGACTTTTTCAATTCAGCAAGTCCATAGACGACATCCGTCTGCTATTCTGACCCGATCGGTTCATCGGGAGCGGTCCATGCGTCATACATTCACGTTGCTAGCCGCGGTGGCGCTGACCGCCTGCGGCGGCGGTGGCGGCGGCAGCAACGGTATCCCCAGCAGCGGCGGCGTGGTGGTGGTGCCGCAGCCGCCGGCGCCGCTGCGCGGCACGCTGGTCGGTGAGCCATCCGTGGTGCCCATCATGGTCAACGGCGTTGCCGTCAACACCCTCGAACCGCAACAATTCAAGCAATTGCTGGACAGCGCCCAATATGGCGCCAGTGGCATCACCAGCACGCCGGTGTGCGCGGTCTCGGTGCAGAGCGTGCGCTACCACACCGTGGGCGGCGCGTTTGAAGCGACGGAAGCATCGGCCGCGGTCTACCTGCCGTCCGGTACCGATCCGGTGTGTACCGGCGCGCGTCCGGTGCTGCTGTATGCGCATGGCACCTCGCCGCTGAAGTCGTATGACATGGCCAACCTGGCCGGTACCGAAGCGCGCCTGGTGGCGGGCATCTTTGCGGCCCAGGGCTTTATCGTGGTGGCGCCCAACTACGCCGGTTATGCTGGCTCAATCCTGCCGTACCACGCCTATCTCGACGCCGAGCAGCAGGCGGCGGACATGATCGACGGCTTGCGCGCGGCCCGCAAGGCGTATCCGCAAGTGCTGGGCGCCTCCAAACTGTTCGTGACCGGCTATTCGCAGGGCGGCCACGTCGCGGTCGCCACCCAGCGCGCCATGCAATTGCGCTATCCGACCGAATTTTCGGTGGCGGGGGCGGCCGGCCTGTCCGGTCCGTACGCGCTGCTGAAGTTTGGCGACGCGATCTTTGGCGGCGCGCCGACCAGCGGCGCCACCGCCTTCCTGCCGATGTTGACCACCGCCGCGCAGCGCGCCGGCGCGGGTGCTTATGCGGCGGCGTCAGACATGTATGAAAGCCGCTATGTCAGCGGGATTGAAACCCTGTTGCCGGGCACGCAAAGCCTGGGCGAACTGGCCAGTAGCGGCCGCCTGCCGGAAAAGGCGCTGTTTGCCGGTAATTCCGTGCCGCAGAGCGCCGGCCACGAAGCCTTCTTTGGCGATAACCCACTGGTGCGCACCGCCTATCGGGACAGCGTGACCGCCGATATGCGCAACAATCCGTGCAACGCGACGGCGGAAACCCCGTTGGCGTGCGCGCCGGCGCAACCGTTGCGCAAATGGCTGTTGCGCAACGATTTGCGTAACTATGGGCCGTCGGCGCCGCTGTTGCTGTGTGGTGGTGACAGCGACCCGGTTGTTCCGTTTTACAACACTACGGCGGCCGGTGATTTTTACCGCGCGCAAAAGACCGGCGCCCCGCTGCACGTGGTCAACGTTGACAGTACCCCCGGCCTGGGCGACGACTATGCCCAGGCCAAACTCGGCTTTCTGGCCGCCAAGAGCGCGGTCAAGATCAATGCCGCCGTCAGTGGCGGCTCCGGTGAGGCCGCAGTCAGGGACGCGTACCACGCGGGACTGGTTGCACCATTTTGCCTGCGCGCGGCAAGGGACTTCTTCCGGGCCCGTTAACCGCTCGTTAGAATAGGCGCTCGGTTAGTTGGGCTAGTTACAAAATCGCTCTATACAAGGATGTGTCCTGCTGGCATATTACGCGGATTGCTTAAAAGCACGTACGTTCGATTAGCAGAATAAATTTCTAAGAATTTCAAAGGAGACACAATGCGACAAACGAAAATGGCGCTCGCAGTGATGGCCATCGCGGCCGTTCTGGCAGGGTGCAGTGGCAACAGCGGCAAACCCGATGCCGGCGATCAAACCCTCCGGGTGAAATTTTCCTCGCAAGTCTCCTTCGGTGACAGCCTGTCGGACGTCGGCACCTATGCGGTCGGTACCGCGAAGGCGCTGGGCGGCGGCAAGTTCACGGTCAATGGCGTCACCGGCACCGGTCCTGAATTCTCCGGCAAAATCTGGCTCGAACACATGGCTGCCCAGTTTGGCCTGCCGGCGCCCTGCGCGGCGATGACCGGCCTCGATGGCGACGCCACCAAGGGCTTCAAAGTGCCCGTCACCACCAATGCCGGCTGCTATGGTTATGCGCAGGGCGGCGCCCGCGTGACCAACCCGGTTGGCCCTGGCAATAAATTGACGGGCAGCGCACTGGGTTCGCTGACGGTGCCGGTGGTGCAGCAAGTGAAAAACCACCTGGCCGCCGTCGGTGGCAAGTTCAAGGGCGATGAAATCGTCTTCGTGATGGCCGGCGGCAACGATTTACTGTTCAACCTGAGCGCCTTGTCGGCGGCGGCCACGGCCGCCGGTACGTCGGCCGGCGCCACCGCCTTCGCCAACAGCCTGATCGCCCAACTGGCGGCCGGCGCCACCAATCCGCAAGCGGCGGCGCAAGCCATCGGCCTGGCCATGGCCGCCGAGTCCGCGAACCCGGCCAAGACCGATGCGTCGGTGGTGGCTGCCGCAGTGACGGCCGCAGCCAAAGCCGGCAACGTCGCCGCCGCATCGCCGGCGGTGTACGGTCCAATGGTGGCCAAGGCGCAGGCTGACGCGACGGCAGCCGGCACCAAGGCCGGCAGTGATTACGCGGCGGCTCATGCGGCGGAACAAGTGGTGGCGATGGCAACGGCCGGCAAAGAACTGGTGGCCATCGTGAAGAACCAGATTCTGACGAACGGCGCGAAGTACGTGACCGTCAACAACTTACCGGATGTGTCGACCACGCCATCCGGCCTGGGCCAGTCGGCGGCCAACCAGCAATTGATCCTGGCGATGGTGAAAGCCTTCAACGACGAGCTGGACAAGGGATTGAACGGCGTCGACAACGTCCTGCTGGTCGATGTGTATTCGACCTCGCGTGACCAGGCCACCAATCCGGATCCATATGGTTTGACCAATGTCAAAGAAACCGCTTGCGACCTGAGCGCGGCGAAAAATCCGCTGGGCAGTTCGTTGGTCTGCAACTTGAACAACCTGAAGACTGGTGATGTGGGCCGCTATTCCTTCGCGGACGATGTGCACCCGACGCCCTATAACCACTGGCTGCTGGCGCGCTTCGTTGCGGAAAAAATGGTCGTGAAGCGTTGGCTGTAAGCTGCGGCAACTATCGGATACTGGAGACACAATGAAAAAACAAATCAATTGCGCAGTGAAATTGCTGGCGCTGGCGGCGGCGATGGGCGTGGCGTCCGGTGCGGCGGCGCAGTCGGCCGGCCAATGGGTGGTGAAGGTTGGCCTGAACAAGATCGAACCGGATGTGAAGAGCGATCCGGTATCGGCCCCGGCCTTGCCGAACAGTAAGGCAGACATTGGCGCCGATACGCAGCCGGTCCTGACGATCGCCCGCATGCTGACCGATAATATTTCGGCGGAAATGGACCTGGGCGTGCCGTACAAGCACAAGATTTACGGCGCCGGCGCGCTGGACGGCACCGGCAAGTTGGGGACGTCGGAAGTGCTGCCGCCCACCGCGTTTATCCAGTATCACCTGTTCCAGCCGAACAGCATGATCCGTCCGTATGCCGGCGTCGGTATCACCTATGCGATGTTCCGCAATGAAACAGGTTCCGGCCAGTTGACCGCCTTGCTCAATCCAGGTGGCAAGCCGGTGACCTTCTCCATGAAAAACAAGTGGGCCGCCAGCGTCAAGATCGGCACCACCATTGCGTTCAAGGAGAACTGGTTCGTGGATGTGCACATGGTCAAGACCAAGCTGAAGACCACCGCGACGTATTCGACCGGCCAGACCCAGGTCGCCGCGCTCGACCCGACCGCCGTGGCGATTTCGATCGGCCACAACTTCGACTGGAAGTGGTAATTTCGCCCGCTTCCCGGATGTAACGGGACGGGAAAAGACAACGCCGCAGCGGAGCCACGCTGCGGCGTTTTTTATTGGCCGACGACCGAACGATCGTGCTTTTGGTGCCAGGCACCGTAATGTCGAGTAGATTGTTGCGTGCCGCGAAAAAAAACGCCGCAGGGTGACCCATGCGGCGTTGTTGTTGCAGGCGTCCGGGATTACTGGAAGGCCTGGATCCCGGTGATCGCACGGCCCAGGATCAGGGCGTGGATGTCGTGCGTGCCTTCGTAGGTGTTGACCACTTCCAGGTTCACCATGTGGCGCACGATGCCGAATTCGTCGGAGATGCCGTTGCCGCCCAGCATGTCACGGGCCACGCGGGCGATGTCCAGCGACTTGCCGCAGGAATTGCGCTTCATGATCGACGTGATTTCCACCGCCGCCGTGCCTTCATCCTTCATGCGGCCCAGGCGCAGGCAGCCTTGCAGCGCCAGCGTGATCTCGGTTTGCATGTCCGCCAGTTTCTTTTGCACCAGCTGGTTGGCGGCCAGCGGGCGGCCGAACTGCTGGCGGTCCAGCGTGTACTGGCGCGCCGTGTGCCAGCAATCTTCCGCCGCGCCAATGGCGCCCCAGGCGATGCCGTAGCGGGCCGAGTTCAGGCAGGTGAACGGGCCTTTCAGGCCGCGCACGTCCGGGAACGCGTTTTCTTCCGGGCAGAACACGTTGTCCATGACGATTTCGCCGGTGACCGAGGCGCGCAGGCCGAATTTGCCGTGGATCGCCGGTGCGCTCAAGCCTTTCATGCCTTTGTCCAGGATGAAGCCGCGGATCGCGCCTTCGTCATCTTTGGCCCAGACCACGAACACGTCGGCCACCGGGGAATTGGTGATCCACATTTTCGCGCCGGTCAGCTCGTAGCCGCCGGCCACTTTGCGGGCGCGGGTGATCATCGAGCCGGGGTCGGAACCGTGATTTGGTTCGGTCAGGCCGAAGCAGCCGATCCATTCGCCGGTCGCCAGTTTGGGCAGGTATTTCTGTTTTTGCGCTTCGCTGCCGAATTCATAGATCGGCACCATCACCAGCGACGATTGCACGCTCATCATCGAGCGGTAGCCGGAGTCCACGCGCTCGACTTCGCGCGCGATCAGGCCATAGCTGACATAGTTCAGGCCGGGGCCGCCATACTGTTCCGGGATGGTCGGACCCAGCAGGCCCAGTTCACCCATTTCGCGGAAGATGCTGGTGTCCATGCGCTCGTGGCGGAAGGCTTCCAGAATGCGGGGCGCCAGTTTGTCCTGGCAATACGCGGCGGCGGCGTCGCGCACCATGCGCTCGTCGTCGCTCAGCTGGCTATTCAGCAACAGGGGATCATCCCAGTGGAATTGCGCGCGGGCTTGGCTCATCGTAGTGGTCTCTCGTTATGGTGGATGATCCCGCCATTCTAGAACGGTGTTATCGGCGCGGCTTTTGAAATGGCGACACCAATTTCCGTTTTTGCCCCACACTACTTCAACTGGCCGAACTGCCCGCCATGGAAGATAAGAGGAGACTGCGGTTCAATCGCGCAATCCTCGACTTCGCCGACGAAGATCACGTGGTCGCCTTCCGGGTAGCGGCTGCGGTTGTGGCATTCAAACCACGCCGTCGCGCCTTTCAGGATCGGCATGCCGGTGCGCGATAATTCATATTCGACGCCGTTCCACGGATCGTCGGAACGGCGCGAAAACAGCTTCGCCAGATGGGCCTGTTCCGCATTCAGGACATTGATGACGTAATGGGAATTGCCGCTGAAAATCGGCATGCTGTTGGCGGCCGCGCCCAGACTCCACAGCACCAGCGGCGGGTCGAGCGAGACCGAATTGAAGGAACTGGCCGTCAGGCCGCGAAAACTGCCGTCTTCGAGACGGGTGGTGATGACGGTGACGCCAGTGGCGAATTGCGACAGCGCCTGGCGGAAATGCAGGGCGTCGAATTCGCGTGACGTGGCGCGGGGGGAGCGTATATTCATAGGAAAGGTCTATATCTTTCCGCCATTATGCCAAAGAACGCAAGGATGCAGTCTGGCCCCATTTGCGTTACAGTACCCGTTATGAAAGTGATCTCTGCACAGGGGGCTGTATGACCACGGAAAATGCCGCCATGGAAACGGCCATACTGGAAACCGCCATACTGGGAGGCGGCTGTTTTTGGTGTATCGAAGCGGTCTACCTGGAAGTACGGGGGGTGACCCAGGTGGAATCGGGCTATACCGGCGGGCCGCGACCGAATCCATCGTATGAACAGGTGTGCACCGGCGGCACCGGCCACGCCGAAGTGGTCAAGCTGGCGTTCGACCCGGCCATCATCACGTACCGCGATATCCTGGAGATTTTCTTCACGATCCACGATCCGACCACGCTGAACCGCCAGGGCAACGATGTCGGTACCCAGTACCGTTCCGTGATTTACTACCAGTCGCCGGAGCAGGAAGCCACGGCGCGCCAGGTGATGGCGGAAATGGCGGCCGTGTGGGATGCGCCGATCGTGACGGAGCTGGCGGCGCCGCAACCGTATTTCCGGGCCGAAGACTATCACCAGAATTACTTTGCACAGCACCCGCTGCAGGGGTATTGCGCGTTCGTGGTGGAACCGAAAGTCGTCAAGTTCCGCAAGATGCACCGCAGCCGCCTGAAATAGCCAGGTAGCCGCCGCACCCCAATAGCCGCACATAACAACACCGATAAGCGCACATCTGATGAACGTCGTAATCGTCGACGATACCCATATCAACCTGGTCTTGATGTCGCGTCTGATCGGCAAGCTCGATGGCGTGCAGACCGTCACGTTCCAGGCGGCGAGGCCGGCGCTAGACTGGTGCAACAGCGCGCCGTGGGATTTGCTGATCATCGATTACATGATGCCGGACATGGACGGGCTGGAGCTGATCGCACGCCTGCAGGGCGATCCGCGCGAGCGCCCGCCGGTGTTGATGGTGACGTCCAGCATGGACGTCGAAGTACGGCACCGCGCGCTGGAAAACGGCGCCAGCGATTTCCTCATCAAGCCGATCGACAAGGTCGAATTCCTGGCCCGCACCCGCAACATGCTGCAATTGCGGCGCGCCACGGTCGGCTTGCAGCACCGCGCCAGCTGGTTGGCCGACGAGGTGGCCAAGGCCACGCTGGAATTGCGCTCGCGCGAGCAGGAAACCATCATGCTGCTGGCGCGCGCGTCGGAATACCGCGACCCGGAAACCGGCGCCCATATCCTGCGCATGGCGCATTATTCACGCCTGATCGCCGATCAACTGGGCTTGCCGTGGCAGGAGCAGGACGATATTTTTAATGCGGCGCCGATGCACGACGTGGGCAAGGTTGGCACCCCCGACCAGATCCTGCTCAAGCCGGGCCGCTTGACCGATGATGAAATGGCCATCATGCGCCAGCATGCGCAAATCGGCTACGACATCCTGAAAAGCAGCCAGGCGCGCATGCTGCAACTGGCCGCCACCATCGCCCTGACGCACCACGAGCGCTATGACGGCGGTGGCTATCCGCACGGGCTGCAAGGCGACGGCATTGCGCTGGCCGGCCGCATCGTGGCCGTGGCCGACGTGTTTGACGCGCTGACCAGCCGCCGCCCCTATAAACGGGCATGGAGCATGGACGCGGCGCGCCAGTACCTGCGCGATCACAGCGGCAGCCACTTCGATCCGCACTGCGTGGCGGCGCTGCTGGCGCGCTGGGACGAGGTCCAGGCCGTCCACGCCCGTTACCAGGATCCCGAGCTCGAACCCGAGCCGTCGCCGCCGCCCGGCGGCGCCTGAGATGCAGTACTTCCGCCTGCTCAAACTCATACGGCGCGCGCTGGGCGCCGTCAATGAGGAAGAAATGGCGCATCGGCTGGCGTCGTTGCGGGCGATCGGTGAAACCTCGCTGGCCAATGGCCTGGTGGCGCTGTTGCGGGAAGGCGAGCGGGCCGATCCCGGCCTGGAACCACGGCTGCGCGAAGTGGAAGCGGAGCTGGCGCTGGTGCGCGCGGAAAACCTGCTGTTGCACCAGGAAGCGGCGCGCCACGGGCTGGGCACGCGCAGCGGCCGCGAGGAAGCGCGCCGGCTGGCGTCGTTGCTGCAGGATTTGCAGCTGCACCGCGAAGACGATGTGCTGCATAACCAGGAACTGACGGAGCAGGTCCTTGACCAGTTGCCGATTCCGATCTTCCTCAAGGACCGCGCCGGCCACTACCTGCGCTTTAACAAGCGCTTCGAGGAAGTCACCCAGCGCACCCGCGAAGAAATCCTCGGCCGCACGATTGAACATATCGCCTCGCCACGCTGGGCCGAAGCCACGCGGCGCGAAGACGCGCTGGCCTGGCAGGGCCAGATCGTGCACAGCGAACGGCGTCTGATGGGCTTTGATCCGCCGCGCGACGTGATCGTGTCGCGCAGCGTCATCAGCAGCGGCGGCAATGAATACATGCTGGGTTATTTCATCGATATCAGCGAACAGCGCGCCGCGCGCGACGCCATGCAGCGGGCGGTGGAATCGGCGGAAACCGCCAACCGCGCCAAGAGCGAATTCCTGGCCAACATGAGCCATGAAATCCGCACCCCGATGAACGGCATCATCGGCATGACGGAACTGGTGCTGGAGTCCAGCCTGACGCCGGAGCAGCGCGCCGACCTGACGCTGGTGAAGGCGTCGGCCCAGGCGCTGATGACGATCGTCGACGGTATTCTTGACTTCTCCAAGGTCGAGGCGGGCAAGCTCGATATCGAAGACGTGCCGTTCGATTTGCGGCAAATGGTGGAAGACGCGGTGCGGGTGATGGCTTTGCGCGCGCGCCAGAAAAATCTCGATTTGCGCTGCCGGCTGGCGCCGTCGCTGCCGCGCAATGTGCGGGGCGATCCGGGCCGGCTGCGCCAGGTGTTGATCAACCTGATTGGCAACGCCATCAAATTCACCGCCAGCGGCTATGTGGAAGTGGTGCTGGCGCTGGAACACGATGACGATGAACAGTGCAGCATCCGCTTTAGCGTGCGCGATACCGGCATTGGCATTCCGGAAGAAAAGCAGCAATTGATTTTCGAGCCGTTTGCGCAAGTCGATGGTTCCACCACGCGCCAGTTTGGCGGTACCGGGCTGGGTTTGACGATTTGCCGCCGTCTGGTGATCTTGATGCAGGGCGAATTGCACGTCAGTAGTGCGCCGGGGCAGGGCAGCCAGTTCTCCTTCGTGGTGCCGCTGCGCCATACCGGATTGGCGGCGGTGGCGCCGCCAATCCGGTATGGCGCGGATGACGATGATGCGGATGCCGCCATGGAGGTTGCCGTTGATGTAGCCGTTGATATAGCCGTTGAGGTAGCCATTGCGGTAGCCACAGATTTAGCCAATGACGTTACTGCGGATTTAGCCGCTGATGCTGCCGCTGGTGTCGCCACCGACCTCGCCGCTGATGCCCCCGCGCTGCCGGGCAGCCTGCGCGTGCTGCTGGCCGAAGACAATCCCGTCAACCAGCGCCTGGCGCTGCGCCTGCTGGAAAAACTGGGCCATCGTCCGGTGCTGGTCGACAGTGGCGTGGCCGCGCTGGAGCTGGCCACTCACCATGACTTTGACGCGGTGCTGATGGACGTGCAAATGCCGGGGCTCGATGGACTGGCGGCCACGCGCCACATCCGCCAGTGGGAACATGGCGGCAAGCGCCACGTGCCGATCATTGCCATGACCGCGCGTGCCATGGCGGGCGACCGCGAACGGTGCCTGGAAGCGGGCATGGATGATTATTTGTCCAAGCCGGTCGACCTGGCGCGCCTGCGGCAGGCGCTGGCGCCCTATGTGGCGCAGGCGGCCACCCCGGTGCTGGACTGGAACGCGGCGCTGTTGCGGCTCGATGGCGATGAAGAGCTATTGCACGAACTGGCTGCGCTGTTCTTGCAGGATGGGCCGCAATTGTGGGATGAAGTGGTGGCGGCGCGGGCGGCCGGTGACCAGGAACGGTCGGCGCGCGCGGTGCACAGCCTGAAAGGCGTGCTGGTGAATTTTGGCGCGCAGCGGGCGATGACGGCGGCCGAGTGCTGGTCGGCGGGGAGTGGGGCGGACGATGCGCTGGCGCTGGCGCTGAACGAGGTCTACCGCGAACTGGCGGCGCGCGGCGCGGCGCGCCTGTAACGCCGGCGGCAGCAGCGCGGCGGCTATCGCGCCCGCGCCGGTGGCCTGCCTGCAAGCCAGGCAGGCCTTGACGGCAGGCTCAGGGCTGGATGCGCTGCTTGCTCCAGCTGCCATCGGGCTGCAGCGTAAACACGATGCGGTCATGGAAGCGCGAGGCGCGGCCCTGCCAGAACTCGACGCGCTCCGGGATCATCCGGTAGCCGCCCCAATGTGGCGGACGCTGTGGATGATCGCCGCTGGCCGCCTCCACCGCAGCGTAGTTCGATTCCATCTGCGCCCGGCTGGCGATCGGCTCGCTTTGCTGTGACGCCACCGCCGACAGCTGGCTTTTCACCGGGCGGCTGTAGAAATATTTGTCGCTCTCTTCGCTGGAGGTCAGTTCCACGCGGCCCTCGATGCGCACCTGGCGTTCCAGTTCGCGCCAGAAGAACAGCAGCGCCGCGTTGGGGTTTTCCGCCAGTTGGTGGCCTTTGCGGCTGTCGTAATTGGTGTACCAGGTGAAGCCGCTGTGGTCGTATTGCTTGATCAGCACGATGCGCGAACTGGGTTTGCCATCGCTGCCCACGGTGGCCACGCTCATGGCATTGGCTTCGAACACCTTGGCGTTCATGGCTTCATCGAACCACTTGGCGAACTGCGCCACCGGATCGTCCAGTACATCGCTTTCGTCAAGGCTGGCGCGACCGTAATCGAGGCGCAAGTCGGCAAGGTCAACGCCGCCGACGGTGGCGGCGGCCACTGCCGGCGTGTCCGAGGTATCCGGCGTGCCCGGGGTGTCCTGCGCCGCAGGCGTGATACCGCGCCGCAACTGCATGGCGTCACCCAGGCTGCGCATTTGTTCGTCGCTGAACAGGCGTTTTGCCATCGGCGCAATGTTGCGTTCCTCGACTTCCATGTGCGCCGTGTAGGCCTCGGCAAACTGGCGCACCAGCGCGTCGGACAAGGCGCGATCCTCACCTGTGGCAATTTTATCAAGCTGGGCTTGGATGACCAGCCAGTCGGCATCCATCAACTGGTGCTGGGCCAGGATGCGCGGCGCCAAATCATGGAGCAACGCGGCATCGTCGCCTTGCGCGGTGGCCTGCAGCATCGGCAGCAGGTTCTGTTCTTCATCCTGATGGTGCAGGTGGGCCGCATGGCTGAAATATTTGAGCACGGCCTGGGCTGCCTGTTGGGCTTCGGCGTCGGCGCCATGTTCGGCCAAGTGCGCCGGCAGTTTTTGCAGGGTGGCCAATTGCTTGCGGATGCGGTCGTGGCAATGCTTGAGGACGGCGATGGGCTGGCTGAAATCCGGGGCGGTATCGAACAGGGATGAGGTCATGATGGCGGTCGCGAGGATGGCAATAATAGGATTCTAAGAGATAGTTCATGCGCGCGTCCGTTAAAATGACGGGATGAACGCCATTCCCAACCCCGAAGACATCGATTTTGACCGCCGTTTTGGCGGAATCGGCCGCCTCTATGGCCAGGCCGCGCTGCAACGCTTCCGCGACGCCCACGTGTGCGTGGTCGGCGTGGGCGGCGTCGGTTCGTGGATCGTCGAGGCGCTGGCGCGTAGCGCCATCGGCCGCCTGACGCTGATCGACCTCGATAATGTGGCCGAGTCCAATATCAATCGCCAGATCCAGGCCTTGAGCGGCACCATCGGCCAGGCCAAGATCCACGCGCTGGCCGAGCGCATTACGCAAATCAACCCGTATTGCCAGGTCACGCAGGTCGAGGATTTCGTCACGCCCGATAACCTCGACGCCATGATCGGCGCCCACCACTATGATTATGTGGTCGATGCGATCGACAGCGCCAAGGCCAAGACCGCGCTGATCGCGTATTGCCGCCAGAAAGCCATCCCGCTGGTGATTATTGGCAGCGCCGGCGGCCAGACCGATCCGACCAAGATTGCCGTGCGCGATCTGGCCCGCACCGAACAGGAACCGCTGTTGAAAAAAGTGCGGCGCCGTTTGCGCAGCGATTACGGTTTCCCGCGCGGCGAGAAAAACAAGTTCAATGTGGACGCCGTGTTTTCCATGGAGCCGCTGCAATATCCCGAGTCGGGCGAAGTGTGTTCGGTCGATGGCGATGACCGCAGCGCTACCGGTGTCACGGGCCTCAATTGCGCCGGCTTTGGATCGTCGATGGTGGTGACGGCCACGTTCGGCATGGTGGCCGCGGGGCATGTGCTGCGCAAGCTGGCGGCACAGGTGGCGCCGGGCCCGCAAGCGACGGCATCGGCCGCAACCGAGTAGGGCGGTTTTCGCTCGGCGGCGTGCGATGTTAGGTTACCGCACGCGCAATCCGCCCTACGGATTTAGTGCGAGCGGCAGGTATTTGCCGCTCGCCATGTCGGACTCCACCAGCGCCACTTGCGTCGCGTGCCACAGCACGGGTTCAAACGCGGTGGCCGGCGGCGCCTGATGTGCCTCGCGCGCCAGCGTGATGTGCGGCTTGAACTCCCCATGGGTGGCCGGATCGAACCCGGCCGCCATCAATGCCGCCATCAACCGCGCCTGCAGTTCCAGCAACGCGGCCGGTGGCTGCGCCATGCCGGCCCAGGCGATACGGGGCCGGGTGAAATAACCGAGGCAGTCGATCCGCAATGGCATGGCGGGGACGGTCAGCCGCTGCAGCATGGCCAGCAGCGTCGGCAACCGGCTGGCGTCCTGCTGGCCCAGGAAGGCCAGGGTCAGGTGCAGTTTGGCGGGGGGGATGTGGCGTCCCTGCACCAGCGGCATCAGCCGGGCCAGGGCGGCGCGGGTGGCGGGATCGGGCCACAGCGCGAAAAAAAGCTTGCGGGTGGCTGTGGCGGGGGAGTCATTTGATATCATTCGCGCACCTTAATTTGAAGGAATCATTACATCATGACCCGTCGTTTGTTTGCATTCGTTTTCGCGGCCGCTGCCACGGCGCAGGCTTTTGCCCAGGCGCCTCAGACGCCGCCGGCTCCCCAGGATCAACCCGTGGCCCAGGCCGAAGCCGCGCCATCGGCGGCATCGGCGCCGGTGGTGGCCGGCTCCGCCCAGCCAGGTCCGGCGGCGGACCAGTTGATCATCACCGACCATAAAGTTGGTACCGGCAAGGAAGCGCTGGCCGGCAACACCGTGCGCGTGAATTACACTGGCTGGCTGTACCGGCCGCTGGCCAAGAACCAGCGCGGCAAGAAGTTTGACTCGTCGGCCGGCCGCGAGCCGCTGGAATTCACCGTCGGCCGTGGCCAGGTCATCAAGGGCTGGGACCAGGGCGTGCAAGGCATGAAGATCGGTGGCAAGCGCACCCTGATCATCCCGTCCGAACTGGCGTACGGTGCGCGTGCCATGGGCAACGATATTCCCGCCAATTCCGCCCTGATCTTCGACGTGGAACTGGTCGGCGTTAAATAAAACGCGTAAATTAGGGACTCCTGCCACATGCTCGGAGTCCCCATGAAAATAGCTAATAACATCACGGAACTGATCGGCAATACGCCCCTCGTTCGCATCAACCGGCTGGCCGCCGGCGCTCCGGCGCAAATCCTGGCCAAGCTCGAATTCTACAGCCCCGCCCACAGTGTCAAGGACCGCATCGGCCTGTCCATGATCGAAGCGGCGGAGGCGGGCGGCTTGATCCGTCCTGACTCCATCATCGTCGAACCCACCAGTGGCAATACCGGCATTGCGCTGGCCATGGTGTGCGCCGCGCGCGGTTACCGCTGCACCCTGGTGATGCCCGATACCATGAGCCGCGAACGGCGCACGCTGTTGCGCGCCTATGGCGCCCAATTGATCCTGACGCCGGGCAGCGAGGGCATGCTGGGCGCGATCCGCAAGGCCGAGGAATTGGTGGAAGCGGACCCGCGCTACCTGATGCTGCAACAGTTCAATAACCCGGCCAACCCGGACGTGCACCGCCGTACCACGGCCGAAGAGATCTGGCGCGATACCGAAGGCCGGGCCGATATCCTGGTGGCCGGCGTCGGCACCGGCGGCACCATCACCGGGGTGGGCGAAGTGCTCAAGGCGCGCAAGCCGGGATTCCAGTGCATCGCGGTGGAGCCGGAAGCCTCGCCGATGCTGTCGAAAGGCAGCAAGGGGCCGCACCCGATCCAGGGTATCGGCGCCGGCTTCGTGCCGGCGGTACTGAACACCGGGGTGTACGATGAAGTGATCTGCGTGAAAAGCGACGACGCGTTTGACACCGCGCGCCGGGCTGCTTCGGAAGAAGGCTTGATGGTGGGGATTTCGTCCGGCGCGTCCTTGTGGGCGGCCATGCAGGTGGCGCAGCGCCCGGAAAACGCGGGGAAAGTGATCGTCGTGATCATTCCATCGTTTGGCGAGCGTTACTTGAGTACCGCGCTCTATGCAGGGTTGGCAGACCAACCCTGATTCGTCAGTTTAGTGCGGCGGGTGCGACTGCAGACAGCACGCATGTTCGGTGGTGCCCAGTTCCACCTGCAGCGTGCAGTGGTGAATCGAGAATTCCGCTTTCAGGCGCGCCGTAATGTCATCGATCGCCTGGTCGCCCGGATAACCGCCGGGCATCACCAGGTGGGCGGTGAGCGCGGTTTCCGTCGTGCTCATGGCCCAGATATGCAAGTCGTGCACGTCGCTGACGCCATCGCGTTCGCGCAGGAATTGGTCGATGGCGTTGGCGTCGACCGATTCCGGCACGGCCGCCATCACCATCTTCAGCGACTGCTTCAGCAGCGACCAGGTGCTCACCATAATGATGGCGACAATCGCCAGGCTGACGGCCGGGTCGAGCCAGGTCCATCCGGTCGCCATCACGGCCAGGCCGGACAACAGCACGCCCAGTGAAATCGCGGCATCGGCGGCCAGGTGCAGGTAGGCGCCCCGAATATTAATGTCGTCCTTGCTGCCGGACATGAACAGCATGGCGGAAAGACCGTTGACCGCAATGCCGATGGCCGCCACCACGGACACCGTGGCGCCCGCGACCGGTGTCGGCTGCATCAATTGCCGCACCGCTTCCCACGTAATGGCGCCGCACGCCACCATCAGCAGCATGGCGTTAAACAGCGCCGCCAGCATCGAACTGCTGCGCAAGCCGTAGGTATAGCGTGCGTTCGGCGCCAGCCGGGACAGAATCGCCGCACCCCACGCCAGCGCCAGGCCCAGTACATCGGACAGGTTATGGCCGGCATCGGCCATCAGCGCCGTGGAATTGGCCAGGAACCCATAGGTGAATTCAATCGTGACAAAGATCGCGTTGAGCGCAATGGCGATGGCGAAGGCGCGGCCCTGGCTGTTGGGATCGCCGTGGTGGTGATGACCGTGGCCGTGATGGTGGCCGTGGTCATGGCCATGTGCCTGCGGCTTGCCGTGGCTGCAGTCTTTGTGATCGTGATCGTGTGCGTGATCGTGGCCATGCTGATGGCCGTGTGCGTGGTGATGGTCGTGGCCCATGGTGTCAGTCCGGTTCGGCGATGTGTTCGAGCATATCGTGGAGTACACCGCTGATGTGGGCATCGGCGGCGGCGTAAAAGACTTGCTTGCCCTGGCGTTCCGATTTGACGATGCGCGCCGCGCGCAGCAGGCGCAAATGGTGCGACACCAGCGAACCGGACAGTTGCAGCGATGCGGCAATGTCGCCCACCGCGATGGGTTCTTTGAGGCACGCCAGCACGATGCGCAAGCGGGTCGGATCGCCCAGCAAGTGAAACAAATCCGCCAACTGCGCAATCGAGGCGTCGGATACGGGGGAGGCTGTCATAATTTAAACATATGAATATATATTCATATGTTAGCACACCGTGGGGACAGACGCTGTCTGACCCCACTGGGGAGCTTAATGGCAGCGGGCGCTGCCGCTGTCTTGCAGGGGCGGCTCGGGGAATTCGGGGATGTAGCCGATGGGATCGGCCGGCAGGAATTGCCAGCGGTAGCCATCGGCCAGCAATTCCAGTTTCAGGACGCCATGGCTGGCATTCAGGCGGACGGCGCTGCCGGGTTCCGGCCACAGGAACGGGGTCAGGTAGGCGCCACCGGTGCCGACCACGAATTGGCGCACGCCGCGTGGCAAGTCGATGCGGCCGTCAGCGTCCATTGGTTCGAAGCGTTCGTAATCGTGGTCGTGGCCGGATAGCACCAGTTCCGCGCCCGCCGCGTGCAACACGCGCCAGGTGTCGCGCATGTGGGCGCTGGCCGCATGGCCGCCGGAACTGTACAGCGGCACATGCCAGTAGGCCAGCGTACAGCGGGCCGGGTGGCGCGCCAGTTCAGCGGTGAGCCACTGCAGTTGGGCGGCGTGGTCGGCCCCTTTTAAATGGCTGTTCAGTGCATACAGGCGCCAGTTGCCCAGCTCGAAACTGTAATAGCCGCGCCGTGGCGGCCCGGCCTGGGCGCCGAAGTACTGGTAATACGCGTCGGCCTTGCCGTCCGCATAGTCATGATTGCCCGGCACCGGCCGCGTACGGTCGCGGAAGGCGCCCCACGTGGCGTCATAACAGCCGTGCAGCGTGGTCGGGGTGGCGATTGGATACACATGGTCGCCCAAGGTCAGCACGGTGGCGTCGGCCGGTCCGGCTGCCACCAGCGCGGCGGTGCGCGCCGCATCGGCATAGGCCGGGCGGCTGGCGCGGCAATCGGCGATGTCGCCGGCGGCAAACACGGTGGCGTGGAGCGGTTCGGCGTCGTGGCCGGCGGCGCGCAGCGGCAGGGCGGCGCAGCACAGCAGCGCCAGCCAGCGGCCCGGCAACCGTAACCTCAACCGTAACGTCACCATCAACCTCATCGTCAACCGCAAGCCAGCCGGTGCAAGAGACCCCGCAGCGCATGCGCGACGGCCTGCTCGCGCACGGCCTGGCGGTCGCCGTCGAAGCGCTGGCATTCGGTCTCAATCACGCCGTCCACCGACCAGCCAAACCACACGGTGCCGACCGGCTTGCCCGGCACCGCGCCGCCCGGTCCGGCAATCCCCGTGGTCGACAGCGCCACCCGCGCCGCACTGTTGGCCTGCGCGCCGGCCGCCATGGCGCCTGCCACTTCGGCACTGACGGCCCCATGTTGCGCGATCAGTTCGGCCGGCACGTCCAGCATGGCGCTCTTGGCGGCATTGGAATAAGTGACGAAACCACGGTCGAACCATGCCGACGATCCGGCGATGTCCGTCACGGCTTGCGCCACGCCGCCGCCGGTACACGATTCCGCCGTGGCCAGCATGCAGCCGTTGCGCTGTAGTGCCGCGCCAAGCTCGATGGCCAGCGCTTCGATTGCCTTGTTCACTCACCTTGCTCCGCTTTGTTGGACTCTGTCCATTCTAGCGTACCGGCCGTCGCCAGCGCGGCGGCAGGGCCCAACATGCAGATCGCTAGCGAGTCGCTGACGGGCAGGCCGACCGGCACGGCGCCGCCATGGCGGGGCAGCACACAACGCGGAGGGAACGATACAATAGACGATGCGGTCGATCGCCGCAGGGCACTTTCCGATTGCCGTTTCCTGGGCCAAGCATCCATGGCATATTTGCCTCTGCCTTACCTGCTCCGTTGCTGTCGCCTGCTGCTGGCGCTGGCGTGCTGTCCCGCATTGCTGTCCTTCTATGCCCATGCCGAACCACTGGTTCCCGTCGAGCGCCAGGTCAAGGCGGCCTACCTGTATAAATTCGCCGGCTTTGTCGAGTGGCCGGAAGGCAGCTTTGTGCGGCCCGACAGCCCGGTCGTGATCGGTGTGATGGGGGCCGATGCGCTGGCCGAACAACTGGAGCAGACGGTGGCCGGCCATACTGCCAACGGCCGTCCGTTGCAGGTGCGCAAACTAAAAAAAGGCGAGGCGACCGGCAGTGTGCATATCCTGTTCCTCGGCGTGATGGAGCCAGCCGTGCTGGCCGACGTCATCAGCGCCAGCCGCAACCAGCCATTGCTGACCGTCTCGGACACCGATGAAGCGCATGCGCACGGCAGCATCATCAATTTCGTGGTGGCCGACGACCGGCTGCGCTTTGAAGTCGCCTTGAAGCCCGCCGCGATGGCGCGCCTGCGCATCAGCGCCCGCATGCTGTCGGCGGCCTACCGCGTCAATACGGGGGCCTCATGATCGCGTTGCGCTCATTGCGGCAAAAACTGCTGGGCGTGGTGATGCTGTCCACGCTGGTGGCGCTGCTGGTGTCGCTGGCCACCATCATCACTTACGACTTGCGCGCCTACCACCAGAGCGTGACGGCCGACATGGCGACGCAGGCCGAGCTGGTCGGCCATATGTCGATTGCCGCGCTGGCGTTCGATGACCAGCGCCTGGCCAAGGAAACCCTGGCGCTATTGCGGCTGCGCCCGAAAGTCAATGCCGGCGCGATCTTCAACGCCAAGGGCAAGCTGTTTGCCAGTTATGTGGCGCCCGGCCAGGATGAGCATTTTCCCGCCGGCGTGGAGGAGGAGGGCGTGCGTTATGCGGCGGGCAAGCTGACCCTGTTCCGGCACATCGTCGACAATGGCGAAGTCCTGGGCACCGTGTATCTGCGGGCCGAATATGAAATGGTGGGCCGTATCGGCGATTACGCCACCATCGCCTTGCTGGTGATGCTGCCGGCCATGCTGATCGCTTACCTGATCATGCGCCGCACCGACTTCATCATCACCCGGCCGATTCTCGATATCCGCGACGTCGCGCGCGACGTGATTGCCACCGGCGATTATTCGCGCCGCGCCGCCCGCACCAGCGAAGATGAGGTGGCGCAACTGGTCGAATCGTTCAACACCATGCTCAGTGAAATCGAGACACGCGCCAGGGAGCTGGGTGCGCGCAAGCAGGAACTGGAAGCGTCCAACCTGGAACTGGCGCGCGAAGCGCAGCAGCGCGCCGAAGCGCAGCATGAAGTGATGCGCCTGAACGAGGCGCTGGAAGAGCGGGTGCATGAACGCACGCTGCAGCTCGAAGTCATCAATGGTGAACTGGCGATGGCGATGGAAGAAGCCAAGAGCGCCAACCAGGCCAAGTCCGCGTTCCTGTCGTCGATGAGCCATGAATTGCGCACGCCGTTGAACGCCATCCTCGGTTTCGCGCAAATCCTGACGTCCGACAAATTGCCCTCGACGCTGGTCCAGAAAAAGGAATTCGCCAGCCATATCCTGAAGTCGGGCCGCCACTTGCTGACGCTGATTAATGAAATTCTTGATCTGGCCAAGATTGAATCGGGTGCGGTGGCGCTGTCGATGGAACCGGTCGACCTGGGGGAAGTCCTGCAGGAATGCCAGACCATGACGGCGCCACTGGCCGGTAATCGCGGCATCCGCCTGCTGTTCCCGCCGGTGTGCTCCATCAACGTGATGGCCGACCGTACGCGCCTCAAGCAAATCCTGCTCAACCTGTTGTCCAACGCGATCAAATACAACCGCGAAGGCGGCGCCGTGGTGGTGGACTGTTCGATGCAGGCGCCCGATATGGCGCGCTTGTCGGTGCAGGACACCGGCATGGGATTGAAGCCCGAACAAATCGCCCAGCTGTTCCAGCCGTTCAACCGCCTGGGCCAGGAAACCAGTGGCGAAGAAGGCACCGGCATCGGCCTGGTGGTGACCAAGCGGCTGGTGGAATTGATGGGCGGCGTGATCGGCGTGTCCAGCAGCCAGGGCGTGGGCAGCATGTTCTGGATCGAATTGCGGGTGGCCGAGCCATTGCGCCTGTTGCCGGAAGTGGGGCAGGTGATCGCCGAGGCGATGCCGACCGACGGGCCAACGCCGGCGCGTCGCACCACCTTGCTGTATGTGGAGGACAATCCGGCCAACCTCAAACTGGTCCAGGAAATCATCAGCTTCCGACCCGACTTGCAACTGGTCGCGGCGCCGGATGGCCATCTCGGTATCGAACTGGCGCGCGCGCATCAGCCGGACATTATCCTGATGGACATCAATTTGCCGGGCTTAAACGGGATCGATGCGCTGAACATGCTGAAAGCCGATCCCGGCACCAGCCACATTCCCGTCATTGCGCTGACCGCCAATGCCATGCCGCGCGACGTGGAAAAAGGAATTGCGGCAGGATTCTTCCGGTACCTCATCAAACCCATCAATATTGATGAATTCACGGACGCTATCAACAGCACGGTGGCGCATCTCGCACACAGAAAGGCCGGTAAGGCAGGAACATGATGACGCCGATGGACATCCTGAACGCCAAGGTGTTGATCGTTGACGATCAGGCGGTCAACGTCCAGTTGCTGGAGTACCTGCTGACATCGTCCGGCTATACCGCCGTCAGTGCCACCACCGACCCGCGCGTGGTGGCGCCATGGCATGAAAAAAACCGCTATGACCTGATCATCCTCGACCTGCAAATGCCGGGCATGGATGGCTTTGCGGTGATGGAGGCCTTGAAGCCGCTGGAAGCCGACGGCTACCTGCCGGTGCTGGTGGTGACGGCGCAACCGGACCACAAGCTGGCCGCGCTGGCCGCCGGCGCCCGTGACTTCGTCAGCAAGCCGTTCGATCCGATCGAAGTCTTGACGCGTATCCGCAGCATGCTGGAAGTGCGGCTGATGCACCGCGAAGCGATGCAGTACAACGCGCTGCTGGAGCAGACGGTGCGCGAACGCACGGCCGACCTGCAGCGTTTCCGCAGCGCCATGGACGCCACCGCCGACGCCATCTTCCTGATCGATTCCGACACGCTGGCGCTGGTTGACATCAATGACGGCGCTTGCCGCATGCTGGGTTTTTGCCGTGCCCAGTTGCTGGATCCAGCGCCGGAGCCGGGGGCACTGGCGTCCCCGCCCGCGATCCCGGTCATGACCCGCATCGGCCTGGCTTCGCGCGACGAACTGGCGCAGCATAGCCGCGCGGCGCGCGATGCGGCCAGCGCCGGCGCGCGCGCGCCGGTCTTGTTTGAGCAGGATTTGACGCGCCAGGATTTGACGGTGGTGCCGGTGGAGCTGTACTGGCAGGAGCATACGGAGGGCGGCGGCAGCAGCACGCTGATCTGTGTGGCGCGCGATATTTCCGAACGCCATATGGCGCAAGAGCGGTTGCGCCATATGGCGCATTACGACAGCCTGACCGGCTTGCCAAACCGTACGCTGTTCTTCCAGACGCTGCGCGATGCGATCGAGTTGGCGCGCGACAAGGCGTGGCGTATTGTCGTGCTGTTCATCGCATTGGACCGTTTTAAGAGTGTCAACGATACGCTGGGCGCGGCGGCCGGCGATGAACTGTTGCGCCAGTTCAGCACCCGGCTGGTGCAGTGCGTGCGCATCCGCGACACGGTGGGCCGGCTGGGCGGTGATGAGTTCGGGCTGATCCTGACCATGACGCGCGATCAGCAAGATGCGGTGGCGGTGGCCAATGACGTGCGCGAAGCGCTGCGCGCGCCGTTCGACCTCCATGGCCACCAGGCCGCGCTGAGCGCGTCGATCGGTATCGCCATGTATCCGGATGATGCGACGGCGCCGGAAACCCTGGTCAAATATGCGGACACCGCGATGGCGCGCGCCAAGCTGGCTGGCCGCGACGGTTACCGCTTCTTCACGGCCGGCATGAATGTGCAGGTGCTGGCGCGGCTGGACCTGGAAATGGCGCTGCGCCGCGCCATCGATGAGCATCAGTTTGTGCTGCATTACCAGCCCAAGATCAATCTGACCACGGGCCGTATCAGTGGCGTCGAAGCGCTGATCCGCTGGCAGCGGCCAGGCGTCGGGCTGGTGTATCCGTCCGAATTCGTGCCCATCCTGGAAGACACCGGCCTGATCATCCGTG
Organism: Burkholderiaceae bacterium; assembly: GCA_019751755.1. Taxonomy (GTDB): domain Bacteria; phylum Pseudomonadota; class Gammaproteobacteria; order Burkholderiales; family Burkholderiaceae_D; genus Rugamonas. The sequence goes on from JAIENA010000138.1 coordinate 37,566, forward strand.
CCGGCACGTGGGTCATCGACGCGGCTTGCCGCCAGGTCGCCGCATGGCGCCGCTCACGGGTGGGGCCGGTGCACGTGGCGGTCAATGTGTCGAGCCGCCAGTTCATCGAGGGCGACCTCGAACAGGAAGTGCGGACGGCGCTGGCGCGCCACAAGGTGCCGCCGGAATTGCTGGAACTGGAATTGACGGAAACCGCGCTGATGTCGAATGCCGAGCGCACCATCGGCGTGCTGACGCGGCTGAAGGCGCTGGGTGTCAAATGCGCGATCGATGATTTCGGCACCGGTTATTCCAGCCTCGCGTATTTACAGCGCTTCCCGATCGACACGTTGAAAATCGATATCGCGTTCGTACGCGACATCACTACCAACCCCAACGATGCCGCGATTGCCGTGGCCATCATCAGCATGGCGCACAGCCTGAAATTGCGGGTGATTGCGGAAGGGGTGGAAGCGCGCGCCCAGCTCGAATACCTGCGGCGCAACCGTTGCGATGAAATCCAGGGGTTCTTCTTCAGCCGTCCGCTGCCGCCGGATGAACTGGGGCAACTGGTGGAAGGCGGCAAGGGCGTGCCGCCGGATTCGAGCCAGTCGGGCGAGCCGCCGCAAACCTTGCTGGTGGTGGACGACGACGTCAATGTGCTGTCGTCGCTACACCGGCTGTTCCGGCGCGACGGCTACCGCATCCTGACCGCCGTGTCGCCATCCGAAGGGTTTGAATTGCTGGCGTTATATCCGGTGCAGGTGATTCTGTGCGACCAGCGCATGCCGATCATGAGCGGCACGGAATTTCTCAGCAAGGTCAAGGAAATGTACCCGGACACGATCCGCATCATCCTGTCCGGCGATACCGGCGTGGAGTCCGTGCTCGATTCGATCAACCGGGGCGCGATTTACCGCTTTTATACCAAGCCGTGGGACGACACCCAGTTGCGCGATAACGTGCGGCTGGCGTTCCATCACTATTGGCTGATGCATGGCTCCGGCCGCCGCGCCGGGGATCCGGAGCAGGATCATACGGCGCTGGCGTAGGGGCCTTATGCAAAATGGTCAAATCCTTGCAGCCGCAATGCCAGCGCAGCCCCATTCCCATCCACCAGCCGCAATCCCGGCGCCGCCTCAATGACACCCACGCGCGTGACCTTGGTTCCGCACTGTGCACCCGCCGCGATAATCGCCTCGCGCGACGCGGCCGGTGCCGTGAAGCACAATTCATAATCATCCCCACCCGCCGCCATGAAGCGTCGTCGCAGGTCACGGTCCTTGGTGGCCAGCACCGGACCGCAAGGCAGCGCATCGAGATCGAGCGTGGCGCCCACCTGCGATTTCTTCAGGATGTGCCCGAGGTCGCCCACCAGTCCGTCCGAGATATCGAGCGCGGCGCGGGCCAGTCGCTGTGACGCCAGCAGCATGCCCAGATCGACGCGCGGCGTGGGCAGGTGCATGCGGGCGCCGGCCGCTTCCTGTTCGCCGGCCGCCAGCGCTAGTTCGCCGGTATAGCCGGCCAGGGCCAGGCGGGCATCACCGAGTGTGCCGGAAATCCAGAGATCGTCGCCAGGCTGCGCCGCGTCGCGCCGCAGCGCATCGCCGGGCGCCACTTCGCCAAAAATGGTGATGCAGATCGTGAGCGGTCCCTTGGTGGTATCGCCGCCGATCAGTTCGCAGTGATGGCGGTCCGCCAGTGCAAACAGCCCCTGCGAAAAGCCGTGCAGCCAGGCCCGGTCGGCCGACGGCAGCGCCAGCGCCAGGGTGAAGCCGGTGGGGCGGGCGCCCATCGCCGCCAGGTCGGACAGGTTCACTGCCAGGCACTTGTGGCCCAGCCGCTGCGGGTCTTCGCCGGCAAAGAAATGGCGGCCTTCGACCAGCATGTCCGATGAAATGGCGGTCTGCATGCCTGGCGTGGGCGCCAGCAAGGCGCAATCGTCGCCGATGCCCAGCACTGCGGAAGTGGGGCGGGAACGGACGAAGTATTCAGTGATGAGGTCGAATTCGGAGAGCATGCGGCATTGTACCGAAACCCCGCCGCGCCCCGGTCGCCGCCAACCATCTCCGGCGGTTGCGGCGCCGGTTAAGTGTGGGACTCGTCATCGAACTGCATCGGCGCGTAGGTGACGTTGGGACGGCGTGGGCGGCGCTGCCGGCGCTCGCAGTATTGCCACAGCATGGCCGATGCGACGGAGGTGCCGGCCAGGATGGCGGCGATGCCGGTGCCTTGCCGGACCCACAGTTGCAGGATAAACGTCAGGATAAACGTCAGCGGAAACAGCAGGCGGGAATAGCGCAAGCAGCGTTGCCAGAACAGGGTGCTCATTGCGTCCCTTTCTAAGAAAACAATGGAATCAGTCTATGCCTGCACGCTGGTGGTGTCCAGCCGGAACAGCGAGGTGAACTTCCCGCTGTTCGCGCGATCTGTTATATGAGACAGCCTATTTTATTCATGCAATTTCCGCCATAAGAAGGCGTCATATATATGTTTATCCTATTAAGGAATGCGTCATTATATGAAAAATCTATTACAACCTTTAAGTCAATAGTTTTTCGCCTGAAGTTGGTGAAAATACCTAGGGAATTAGAAGAAGCCCTCTGCTAAAATTTGGTCTTTCCGATAGACAAATAGGAAGGCCGCATCAGCATGGACTCGTCATCTGATAAGAAAGAGGAAATTCGTCAGCAATTGCGACAAGCCGCACTTGAGTATCACGAATTCCCCAAACCCGGTAAGATCAGCGTCACCCCCACCAAGACCCTCACCAATCAGCGCGACCTTGCGCTGGCTTACTCCCCCGGCGTAGCAGCCCCTTGCGAAGAGATCGTTCTCGATCCCGCTAATTCCTACAAGTACACTTCCCGCGGCAACCTGGTAGCAGTGATTACCAATGGTACGGCCGTGCTCGGCCTGGGCAATATCGGCCCGCTGGCGGCGAAGCCTGTGATGGAAGGCAAGGGGGTGCTATTTAAAAAGTTCGCCGGCATCGATGTGTTCGACATCGAGATCAACGAATTGGATCCCGACAAGCTGTGCGACATCATCGCCTCGCTGGAGCCGACCTTTGGCGGCGTCAACCTGGAAGACATCAAGGCGCCGGAGTGCTTCTACATCGAGCGTCAATTGCGTGACCGCATGAAGATTCCGGTCTTCCATGACGACCAGCACGGCACCGCGATCATTGTCGGCGCCGCGATCATGAACGGCATCAAAGTCGTTGGCAAGAACATCAAGGACTGCAAGCTGGTGGTATCCGGCGCGGGTGCGGCGGCGCTGGCCTGCCTGGACCTGGTGGTGGACCTGGGCTTCCCGATTGAAAACATCACGGTGACCGACCTGGCTGGCGTGGTCTACAAAGGCCGCACCGAGCTGATGGACCCGGACAAGGAACGCTTTGCCCGCGACACCAGTGCTCGCACCCTGGCCGAATGCATCGCCGGCGCGGACATTTTCCTGGGCTTGTCGGCTGGCGGCGTGCTCAAGCAGGACATGGTCAAGCAAATGGCGCCGAACCCGATCATCCTGGCGCTGGCCAATCCGAATCCGGAAATCCTGCCGGAAGACGTCAAGGCCGTGCGTGGCGACGCCATCATCTGCACCGGCCGTTCGGATTACCCGAACCAGGTCAACAACGTGCTGTGCTTCCCGTACATCTTCCGTGGCGCACTCGATTGCGGCGCGACGACCATCACGCGTGAAATGGAAATCGCCGTGGTGCACGCGATTGCCGACCTGGCGCATGCCGAACAGTCGGACATCGTGGCCACCACCTATGGCATCCAGAACCTGTCGTTCGGTCCGGAATACCTGATCCCGATGCCGTTCGATCCGCGCCTGCTGACCAAGATCGCACCGGCGGTGGCGCAGGCGGCACTCGACTCCGGCGTGGCGACCCGTCCGATCAAGGACCTGGACGCCTATGCCGATCACCTGCAGCAGTTCGTCTACCGTTCCGGCACCTTCATGAAGCCGATCTTCACGGTGGCGAAACAAACGCCGGCCGAACTCAAGCGCATCGTGTATGCGGAAGGCGAAGAAGAGCGCGTGTTGCGCGCGGTGCAAGTGGTGGTCGATGAACGCCTGGCCCGTCCGATCCTGGTGGGCCGTCCGGCCGTGCTGGAATCGCGCGTGCAAAAGTTCGGCCTGCGCCTGCGTCAGGGCGTTGATTACGACGTCATCAACCCGGATTACGACGAGCGTTACCGCGATTACTGGCAAGAGTATTACAAGGAAACCAGCCGCAAGGGCGTGACGCAGGAATACGCGCGTCTGGAAATGCGCCGCCGCCACTCGCTGATCGGCGCCATGATGATCAAGAAGGGCGATGCCGACGGCATGATCTGCGGTACCTTCGGCACCACCGACCTGCACTTGAAATACATCGACCAGGTGCTGGGCAAGAAGCCGGGCGCCAACGTGTATGCCGCGATGAACGTGCTGGTGCTGCCGGAGCGCCAACTGGCCATTCTCGACACCCACGTCAATGAAAACCCGACGGCGGAACAGCTGGCGGAAATGACGGTGATGGCGGCCGACGAAATGCGCCGCTTCGGCATGGTGCCGCGCGCCGCGCTGCTGTCGCACTCGAACTTTGGCTCGTCCAACAGCGAATCGGCGCAAAAAATGCGCAAGGCGCTGGGGCTGGTGCGCGCGCAGGCGCCGGAACTGGAAGTCGACGGCGAAATGCATGGCGATACCGCGCTCGATTCGAAACTGCGCAACTCGATCATGCCCGATTCGTATCTGCAACAGGACGCCAACCTGCTGGTGATGCCGAACATCGACGCCGCCAATATCGCCTATAACCTGGTGAAGACGGCGGCCGGCAACGGCATCGCGATCGGCCCTATCCTGCTCGGTTGCGCGGCGCCGGTACACATTCTGACCCCGTCCGCAACGGTGCGCCGTATCGTCAACATGACGGCGTTGTGCGTCGTGGATGCTGTGGCGCAACGTAAGAGCAGCGCTGCCTGACAGGGTCATTAGCGGTTAAAATTGTTGCAGTGCACAGACCCCGGCTTCGTGCCGGGGTTTTTCTTGCGCTGTAACAATATGTAATTTGTGTAATGCGCCTGGCGTGCTGGCAGGACTCATTAGGGTCTCTGTTACAATATCCGGCTATCCCCGTTTGTTTGTCATTTATCCAATACCATGCATAAGACCAAAAAAGCGCTCATCACGGGCATCACTGGCCAGGACGGCGCCTATCTTGCTGAATTACTGCTGAGTAAGGGGTATCACGTCACCGGCACTTATCGCCGTACCAGCTCGGTCAATTTTTGGCGTATTGAAGAACTTGGCATTCAAAATCACCCGCAGTTGAGCCTGGTCGAATATGACCTGACGGATCTGTCGTCGTCGATACGCTTGTTGCAAAACGGTGGCTTCGATGAAATCTACAACCTGGCGGCGCAAAGCTTTGTCGGGGTGTCGTTCGAACAGCCGATCACCACGGCGGAAATCACCGGTGTCGGCGTGGTGAACTTGCTGGAAGCCATCCGCATCGTCAACCCGAAGATCCGCTTTTACCAGGCCTCCACCTCCGAGATGTTCGGCAAGGTGCAGGAAATCCCGCAAAAAGAAAGCACGCCGTTCTACCCGCGCAGCCCGTATGGCGTGGCCAAGCTGTATGCGCACTGGATGACGGTGAACTACCGCGAGTCGTATGGCATCTTTGGCGCGTCGGGCATCCTGTTCAACCACGAGTCGCCGCTGCGCGGCCGTGAATTCGTGACTCGCAAGATCACCGACTCGGTCGCCAAGATCAAGCTGGGCAAGCTGGACGTACTGGAACTGGGCAACCTGGACGCCAAGCGCGACTGGGGCTTTGCCAAGGAATATGTGGAAGGCATGTGGCGCATCCTGCAGGCTGACCAGCCCGATACCTACGTGCTGGCCACCAACCGCACCGAAACCGTGCGTGATTTTGTGACGATGGCCTTCAAGGCGGTCGGTATTGCCATCGAATGGCAAGGCAGCGCCGACCAGGAAACCGGTCACGATGCCCACACCGGCAAAGTGCTGGTGCGCGTGTCGCCGAAGTTCTACCGTCCGGCCGAAGTGGAGTTGCTGATCGGTGATCCGGCCAAGGCCAAGGCGGAATTGGGCTGGGAGCCGAAAACCACGCTGGAAGAACTGTGCCAGATGATGGTGGAAGCCGACCTGCGTCGTAACCAGGCAGGTTTCTCGTTCTGATGGACGCCACGCTGCAATTGCTGTCGCCGCGCCGTGAAGGCGAGGGCAAAACCGCGCTGGTGACAGGCCTGGCGGGTTTTACGGGCCGTTACGTGGCCGACGAATTGCATGCGGCCGGTTACCGCGTGGTGGGCACCTCCGTGCCGGGCCATGGCGCAGGCGATGGCTTGCTGCCGATGGATTTGACCGACCGCGCGTCGGTGGCGGCCGTGGTGGCGCACGTGCAACCGGACGTGGTGGTGCACCTGGCGGCGATTGCCTTTGTCGCCCATGCCGACATCGGCCAGTTTTACAGCGTCAATGTGATGGGCACGCGCAACCTGCTGGAAGCGCTGGCGGCCCTGCCGAAAAAGCCGTCCGCGGTGCTGATCGCCTCCAGCGCCAACATTTATGGCAACGCGGACTTGCCGATGCTCGACGAGCAGACCCCGCCCGCGCCGGCCAATGATTACGCCGTCTCCAAGCTGGCGATGGAATACATGGCGCGCCTGTGGATGGACAAGTTGCCCATCATTTTCACGCGCCCGTTCAATTACACCGGCGTCGGCCAGCACGAAAATTTCCTGTTGCCGAAAATCGTCGCGCATTTCCGCCGCAAGTCGCCCACCATCGAGCTGGGCAACCTGCATGTGTGGCGCGATTTTTCCGACGTGCGGATGGTGGCCGCCAGCTACCGCGCCTTGCTCGACCAGGCGCCGGCCGGCCAGGCCTTTAATATCAGTTCCCGCACCGCCTATTCACTGGGCGAAGCGCTGGCCATGATGAACCGCATCGCCGGTTATGAGATCGACGTGCGCGTCAATCCCGCCTTCGTGCGTGCCAATGAGGTGGTGCGCCTGGTAGGCGACAACACCCGCCTGGCCGGCGTGGTGGGCGCCATCACACCAGTGCCGCTGGAGCAGACGCTGCGCTGGATGTACGAGGCTTGATACCGTGCGGATCGGGATTTCCACCACCACGATTGAACCGGCGCTGAACGGCGGACGGCTGGACGGCATTGGCGTCTACAGCCGCGCACTGCTGCGCAGTTTGCCGCGCCAGGGCTGCGCGGTGCAGCCGTATTCGTTTGCGCCGGGCGGCATTGCGCTGGAAGCGGGCGCGCGTCTGCCGGCAGCGTTCGCACTGGCGACCCTGCGCGACCTGGTGCTGCCGGGCGCGATGCGCCTGAAGATGCCCGACGTCGACCTGTACCACGCCACCGATTACCGCATCGTGCGCATGGACTGCATGGTGGTCGCCACCTTGCATGATGCGCTGACCATCAAGCATCCTGAATGGTGCAGCCCGCGCCTGCGCCAGCTGAAGAACTGGCTGCAGGCAAAGGCCGCCCGCAAGGCCAATCACGTGATCGCCCATACGCAATTCGCGATACGCGAACTGGTCGAGTGCTTCGGCGTCGATGAGCGCCGCATCAGCGTGGTGCCGTGCGGCATGGATGAAGAATGGCTGGAAGCGCCGGACGCTGCGGAGGTGCAAGCCACGCTGGCGCTGCATGGGCTGCAACCCGGCTATTATCTGACCGTGGGCACGCTGCAGCCACGCAAGAACATGGGCCGGGTGCTGGAAGCTTACCTGGCGTTGCCACCGGTGCTGCGTGCCAAGCGGCAACTGGTGATTGTGGGCCAGCCAGGCTGGCGCAGCGCCACCTTGCAGGCGCAAATCCGCGCCGCGCAGCAAAACGGTGAAAACGTCGTCTGGCTCGATAACCTGACCAGCCATGACCAGTTGCGACATGTCTATGCGGCGGCCGGCGTGTTTGTCTTTCCATCGCTGTACGAGGGTTTCGGCATCCCGGTGGCGGAAGCATTTGCCTCGGGCGTGCCGGTGATCACGTCGAACACCACGTCACTGCCCGAAGTGACATTGGGGGCTGCGGTGGAAGTCGATCCATTGTCGGTGGCGGACATCGGCGCCGCCATGCTGGAACTGGCGCGCAACGATGCGCTGCGGGCGCGCCATATTGCCGCGGGCAAGGCGCGCGCGCTGGACTTGACGTGGGCCGAGTGCGCACGCAAGACGGCTGCGGTGTATAACCAAGTGCTTTCCTGACGGTTCCCGGACCCTATGCGCGTACTTCATTTCTGCAAAACTTATTATCCCGATTCGTGGGGCGGTATCGAGCAGGTGATCCGCCAGATTTGTGTCGGGACGGGACGCCTGGGCGTCAGCAATGATGTGCTGACCCTGACGCGCGACAGCGGTCCCGCCAAGCTGGAATTTGAAGGCCATACGGTGCACCGCGCGCCGTTGAATTTTGAAATCGCCTCCAATGCCATGTCGCTCGGCGCCATACGCAAACTGGCGCATCTGGGGCGTGATGCGGACGTCGTGCATTACCATTTCCCGTGGCCGTTCGCCGATATGGCGCACTTCCTGGCGCGCATCGACAAGCCCAGCGTGGTGACGTACCACTCCGATATCGTGCGCCAGAAAGCCTTGATGAAGGTGTATACGCCGCTCAAGCGCCGTTTCCTGGGCAGCGTCAGCGCCATCGTCGCCACCTCGCCGAATTACCTGGCGTCGTCGCCGGTGCTGACCCGCTACCAGGAAAAAGCCTGCGTGATTCCGATCGGCCTGGATAAATCCATCTATCCGCGTCCGTCTGCGGAAGTCAAGGAACAGTGGCGCCAGCGCTGTGGTGAACGGTTCTTCCTGTTCGTCGGTGTGCTGCGCTATTACAAGGGTTTGCATATCCTGCTGGACGCGGTGGCGAATACGGACTACCCGGTGGTGATCGTCGGCGCTGGCCCGATCGAGCTGGAATTGAAGCAGCATGCGCAGCGCCTGGGCTTGAAGAACGTCATGTTCGTCGGTGCGGTGGGAGAGGAAGACAAGGTTGCGCTGCTGGAGCTGTGCTATGCGTTGGCGTTCCCGTCGCACCTGCGCTCGGAAGCATTCGGTATTTCCCTGTTGGAAGGGGCGATGTATGGCAAACCGATGATTTCCAGTGAAATCGGTACCGGCACCACGTATATCAACATCGATGGCGATACCGGCCTGGTGGTGCCGCCCAGCGATCCCCGCGCTTTCCGTGAGGCCATGCGCACGCTATGGGACAACCCGCAGCAAGCGGCGGAAATGGGCCATCGCGCCGAGCTGCGCTACTGGGAACTGTTTACAGCGGAAAAGATGGCCTACAACTATATGCAGCTGTACCGCGAACTGAAGCGCACCGCTGGCGTGCGCCAGATCATCGCGCCGCCCATTTCTCCCTGAGTGCGAGCTTATCCGCCGCGCCGCCCGTTACGGGCGGGCTGACGGCGGCGTGATTAAAAACCCGGCAACAATTTTGAGAAATCCTGCTGGATGCGGGCCGCGTGTACCGTGGCGTCGTGGTACAGCACGATAAAGTCGCTGTTGGCGGCGTCGGCAAACACGAATTGCCGTATTTGTTCCATCTCCGTTTCCTGTTTGACCAGGTACAGGGTATTGGCGTTGAGCAGCACGGTTTCCTGGTAATAGCGGGCGAACCAGGGGGCGGCGGGCGGACCGAACGAATCGGTGATCATGACCAGGCGCTTGCGCGGCGCAGTGGGGTTGCGCAGGCGGATCACCTCAAAATCTTTCAGGATCGCTGGCGGATTGTCGAAACAGACGGCGCCGTAGCAAAAATTGATCTGCGATGCCGCCATGTCCATCACATCGACTTCGCTGGGCCGCCGGACGCCCGGGAACAGGTGGCCGATGTCGGACGGCAGCCATTCCTTGCGGCTGACATAGCGCGTGGCGGCGGACGGCTCCACGCCATAGAACTGGCGCAGCGTCCATTCCGCCGTCAGGCGCGGACCGGCGCCCCCCCAGTGGAAGAAGGTGCGGGGGAACAGGTCGGTTTCACGCGAGGCGGTGCGCATCGGCTCGAGCGGATACGCAACCTGCTGGCGCACGGCAGGGGCGATGTCCTGCTGCGCCAGCCAGCGCTGCATGGGCGGCGTGGCGGTGTGGCACAGCGCACTGGCCCAGGCCGGCAACTGGTCGACATGCACCGCCGGTGCGGACGGCACCACCAGCAAATTGGCGGCGATGCCCCGTTCGCGCGACAGCGACAGCAGGCGCTTGACGTGCGCATCGATGATGTCGTTCACCTCGGTTTGATAGCCGCAGGCGGAAAACACCATCGCATACGGCGGCGCCGCCGGATGCGAGGTGGTCAGGAAGGTACGGCCTTCCCGGCCTTGCACCACTTGCGCGGTGGGGTACTGGCCGAACAGCCGGTAGCGGACCTTGGTATTGAGGCGCACCAGCGCGGCGCGCAGGTTGAAGTTGTCATTGGCCCAGGCATCGAACGCGGCGCTGTATTTGAAGGCTTCTTCCACCGAGCTTGGGCGTTGTGGCGGCGCCGCCAGATGGCGGTTTTCGCCCTCGCGCTGCTTGCTGTGCAGGGGGATTATGGCTGGCGTGGCCAGCAGCAGCACCAGCAATGCTTTGGCCAGCGCCGCCAGCGCTTTATTGTGGGGGACGGACTGCATCAGAATCGGAAATAAATAAAGGGGTTATACGTGCCGGACGCCAGGCTGGCACTGCACAGCACGAACGCGGCCAGCGCCAGCGGCAATTGCAGCGCCAGTGTCCAGCGCGACGCCGCGGCCGGGGCGCTCGGCTCCGGCAGGCGCCAGACCGCCAGCAAGATCCCGACCACCAGCGCGGTCCATTGCACGGCGCCGACATCGATGCGCCACGGGTGCGCCAGGGCGCCGCCATCGGTGGGGATGAACATGGTGTGCAACATCTGCAGCGCGGTCGGCACATCCGGCGCGCGGAACAGCACCCAGCCCACCATCACCAGCAGCAGGGTCCAGGCCTGCGCCAGCGAACGCGGCAAGCGTGCCAGCCACGCGCCGAGGAAGCCGCGCTCGGCCACCAGCAGCGCGCCATGCCAGGCGCCCCACAGCACAAAGGTCCAGGCCGCGCCGTGCCACAGGCCGCACAGCAGGAACACCAGCGCCAGGTTGACATAGGTGCGCAGCGCGCCATGGCGGTTGCCGCCCAGCGGGATATATAAATAGTCGCGGAACCAGCTCGACAGGCTCATATGCCAGCGGCGCCAGAAGTCGGTGACGGAGATGGCGCTGTAGGGGCGGTTGAAATTGGGCGGGTAGCTGAAGCCGATCATGTGGGCGATGCCCAGCGCCATATTGGAATAGCCGGCAAAGTCATACAGGATCTGGATCGTGTAGCAGGCCACGGCCAGCCACGCGCCGGCGGTGGACAGGTTGGCGGGGCCGGCCTGCCACAGCGCGTCGGCTGCCTGCGCCACGGTGTTGGCCACCAGGACTTTTTGCGCCAGGCCCAGCATGAACTGGCGCACCCCTTGCCACAGGCGCTGCGCGGAGACGTCGCGCCGCTCGACATCGGCGGCGATCTGGCGGTAGCGCACGATCGGTCCGGCAATCAGTTGTGGGAACATCGCCTTGTACATGGCGAAGGTCCAGAAACTCTTTTGCGGATCAACGTCGCCACGGTAGACGTCGACCAGATAGGAAATCCCCTGGAACACAAAGAACGAAATCCCCAGCGGCAGCACGATGGCCGGAATGGCAAAGTCGTTGCCGCTCACCTGGGCGGCGATGCTGGTGAAAAAACCCGCGTATTTGTAATAGCCGAGCATGCCCAGGTTGGCCGTCACGCCCAGTCCCAGCACCAGCTTACGGCGCGCGCCGGCCCGCGCAATGGCCACGCCAAACCCATAGTTGAGCAGCGCGGACGCCATCAGCAGCGGCACGAAGCGCGGTTCGCCCCAGGCGTAGAACAACAGGCTGGCAACCAGCAGCACGCTGTTTTTCCATGGCAGCAGGTAGTACAGCAGCAGGAAAGCGGGCAGGAAGTAAAACAGGAAAGTGACGGAGCTGAAAACCATTGACGTGCGCG
>JAIENA010000233.1 GCA_019751755.1 Burkholderiaceae bacterium
TTAACGATTAACGATTAACGATTGATGAAGCGCGTCAGCAACGCCGCCGGCGCGCTTTCCACCATCATCATGTCGGCATGCTGCGGCTTAATAAAGCCCTGCTCCCTGGCGTGGTCGATAAAGCCCACCAGGCTGTCATAAAAGCCATCGACATTGAGCAAGCCGATCGGCTTGCTGTGTATCCCCAGCTGCGACCAGGTCAGCATTTCAAACAATTCTTCCATGGTTCCCATGCCGCCGGGCATGGCAATGAAGCCGTCGGCCAGTTGCGCCATCATGGCTTTGCGCTCGTGCATGTCCTTGACGATGAACTGGCGCGTCAGGCCGGTATGCCCCACTTCGCGCTCGACCAGCGCGGTCGGGATCACGCCCGTGACTTCGCCGCCCAAGCGCAGCACTTCATCGGCAATCACGCCCATCAAGCCAACATTGCCGCCGCCGTACACCAGCGACAGGTTGGCGTCCACCATGGCGCGCGCCAGCAGGCGCGCCTCGTCCGCATAACGGGGAGAGACGCCGCCATTGGCGCCGCAATAGACACAGATCGATTTCAATTGCTGCAAGTTACTCGTCCTCTAACTCGGATTTGGCCAGTTCCACGTCCAGCCGTTCGTTGGCGTCGGCCGCTTCGTGTTCGGCCGCCTTTTCATACAAGCCGACAGCTTCGTCCATTTTCTTCTTGCCGTCCAGCATGACGAGCGCATTCGCATATTCAATATGCGTGATGGCACTGGCGGGATTGAGCTCGGCCGCCTTCTTGAACAGCTTGTAGCCCTCGTCCTTTTTCGCGCCATAGGTCAGGCCGGCAATCATCGAGCCGACCTTGTCGACGATTTCCGCATGGTAGCTGCCCAGCGCGATGTGGGCGTCGGCGTGCTTGGGAGCCAGCTTGATGGCGGTATCGAGGCTGTTCTTGACTTTGGCGCCAATGCCCTGCGACAGCGCCTTGACGATCGAAATGCCCTGGGCATAGCGGCCCAGCGCATACGCGTGCCAGTAGAAACCGGCCGCGTTCTTCGGCTGTTCCTGCTGTTGCTGTTCGCAGCGCTCCGCCACTTCCAGGTACAGTGCCAGCTTTTTCTTGTCGCTCTTTTCCAGGTAATTGGCATAGATGCAGGTGGCGCGGTTCGCCACCGAGTAACCATCGACCCCTTGCGCCAGTCCCAGTTCGGCGGCTTTTTCAAAGTCGCCCGCATGGTACGCAATCCATGCCTGCACCAGCTCCGGACTCGACGGGTAGCTTTCCGCGTCGCTGGCGTGCAGCCGCGCCCAGGCCTTTTTCAGACTGGCGGCGGTATACACATAAGCGTCGTCCGCGTAAGGGAATTTGGTCCATGCCATGCTGCTTCTCCTAGGTAAGTTTTTTTAAGTATTCTTCAGACAATTTCTGGAACAGCAATTGCGTCTCGCCACGCAGGTACGGACCGATTTGCGACAGCACCTGGTAGCAGCCACGGGCCAGCGCATCGGCCATCGATTGCTGCTCGGTATATTTGCGCGGATTGCGCACGTATTCATACGACAGCCAGTAAGTCGCCACCACCACCATATTGGTCGCCATGGCATCGATTTGCGCATCCGACGCCTCCAGCGACTGTTCGCTGCGCAAGTCTTCGCACAATTGCTTGGCGACTTTGATCTTGTGCGCGAGGATCTGTTTGAAATGCAGTTCCAGTTTGCGATTACGCGACAATAAGTCATTCAAGTCGCGGTAAAAGAAACGGTAACGCCAAATCAATTCAAACATCAAGTGCAAATACAGCCATACGTCTTCAATATTCGAGCGACGCCCATCGGGCACTTGCAATATGCGTTCAATCTCACCTTCGAACTGCGTGAAAATAGAATTAACTATATCATCTTTATTGCGAAAATGATAATAAAGATTACCGGGCGAGATATTCATTTCTTCCGCAATCACCGTGGTCGTGATATTGGGCTCGCCGAATTCGTTAAATAAACGAAGGGATAATTCTAGAATACGTTCGCGGGTGCGTCGTGGTGCTTTCTGTTGCATGGTGGCCGTTATGTGTTTTTCTTCACGCAAGGATAACACCGAAGCATCGCTTTCCGTAATGCTCACTGCTGTGCTTCAACGCCGTGCACCACTCTCAAGTAACGCTCCAGGTCGGCCAGCGCGGCATCGAGTTCCAGCAGAGACTTGCGTGGCGGCGTATCGCTGACCAATCTCAAACTTTTATCTTGCAACACGGATTCCCTCAAACGCATGCCATGGCGGGCCAGTTTCGGGCCCAGATTGTGGCGTTGTTGCCACAAAGCTTGTCGGGTATGCTGGTAGGCCTGTTCACAGGTGTAACGTCGATTGTTGTAACTAAACATCGCCGTAAAGAACAGTTCGGCGTCGGTTTCGCTGGGCTGGAACAACAGGATATCGACGTTCGGATGGCTGACCTGGTAGCTGGCCAGGCCGGTTTCGAGACGCGAATGCAAGATCGAGCGGATGGTTTGCGACAACACGTCGATCAGGCCGCCATTGACCAGCTTGCCGGCGCCGGCCTTGAAGCTGGCGTTGTACGGCACAATGGGATTGACCAGCAACAGCAATTCCACCCCGGCTTCCAGGGCAATCGACGAGTGCATGGTTTTACGCAAGGCGCCATCGACGAAATGGTGGCCATTGATTTCCACCGGCGGGAACAGTCCGGGCACGGCGGCACTGGCTTGCACGGCCGTGGAAATCGGCGTGGCGTCCCAGCCGGCCTCGCCAAACCGCACCGCTTTACCGGTATCGAGGTCGGTGGCGACAATCACCAGTTTGCGGCCCAGCTTGCGGAAATCATTGGTGCGCCCGGCGTGGCTGTAGACCGATTCCAGGTAGCGTCCCAGCGAATCGGCCGATAAAAAACCGGCCGGCAAGGCTTCTTTCATGCGTTCAAACGAACCCGCCAGGCTCTTGCGGTTGCGCGCATAGTGCATCACGCTACCGGCCAGCAGGCGCGGCACGGTGCGCGCGCGTTTGGCCAGCTCGCGCAACGCCGGGCGCAGCAGGGTTTCCGGGCGGAACAGCAAAGCGCCTTTCGCCGCGTCCACGTCGCTTTCCACGAACAGCCGGCACATCTGGTGCGGCGTCACGCCATTGGCCAACGCCGACGTGATCACCGCGCCGGCGCTGACGCCGACATAAATGTCGGCCTGGTTCAAATCGAGTCCCTCGATGGCTTCCGCAATCGCGGCCAGCGCACCGATTTCATACACCACGGCCAGCGGACCGCCGCCCGCCAGCGCCAGCCCGACTTTCACGGGGGGCCTGGTCTGTTGATCTTTATGTTTTGCGGCCATGTAAATCCATTAAAGCCCATACAGCCCATGTCGCGCTGTAATAAGCGAAAGGCCTGCACGTGGCAGGCCTGTAGCAAATTCCCTCGGACCCGGCCCGCAAGCGGGCCGGGGGAGGAGGACCGAGGGAACTTTACAACCGGCCTGCTTACGCGGCTTCTTGCTTGGCGGCCTCGCTGACGGAAGCGGCGGTCGGGAAGGCGATCGCGGCAGCTTTAGGCGCGGCGGCGGCTTTCGGCGCGGCGGCCTTCTTGGCGGCAGGCTTGCGGGCTACGGTTTTCTTTGGTGCGGCTTCGACTTCGACTTTTTCAACTTTTGGCGCAGCGGCTTTTTTGGCGGCTGGCTTCTTGGCAGCGGCCGGCTTGGCGGCGGCTGGCTTGGCGGCAGCTTTGGCAGCGGCTTTGGCGGCTGGCTTGGCGGCCGGTTTAGCGGCAGCAACCACGATCTTCTTGCCGGTCAGTTCTTCCACGGCCTTGGTCAGGGCTTGCACGCGCTGGTTCAGTTCTTGCACGTCTTTCTGGGTTGGAACACCGATCGTGCCCAGGGCGCGGGAAACGCGCTCTTCGAACACTTGTTCCAGCTTGTCCCACGAGCCGGCGGCTTGTTTGCCCACGCCGCTGACGGTGTCACGCACTTCGGAGACTTTATCTTCGGCCAGATCACGGGTACGCTTTTGCAACGCGGTGCCTTCCTTGACCAGCTTGGCGAACACGCGACCGCCTTCTTCTTGAGCTTTAGCGAACGCGCCCAGGCCAGCTTGCCAGATTTGTTGTGCGGAATTGCGCACGGCGCTTGCCAGTTGTTTGTCGTCTGCTGCCAGGGATTTCAGTTTCTTAGCCATAGTAAGCTCCTAAAGAGTCTTTCGTTAAATCGGATCGTTCCTTCGATGAAAACATTTTAGGGGTCATTTCTAGAGATGGGCTTCTAATGGGGTAGAGTATGCGTTCTAATGAACAGTGCAACAGTGCTTGCCAATTGTTGCCTGTCCTGTAATGATTGCCGAGTTGTCGATACTTAAAGAATAAAGGAGAGACTTAATGCAATACTTTGTTACCGGAGCGACGGGTTTTATCGGCAAACGCCTGGTCAGGAAACTGCTGGAAAAGAAAGGTAGTGTTGTCTATTTCCTGATGCGTGAAAGCAGCAGCGACAAGCTGCCGGCGCTCTACGAATACTGGGGCGTCAGCAAAACGCGCGCGATTCCGGTATTCGGCGACTTGCGCAGTCCGAAACTGGGTGTCTCCAAAGACGATATCAAGCTATTATCTAAAAATATAGATCATTTTTATCATCTGGCCGCCATTTACGACATGCTGGCGGACGCTGACGAGCAAATTGCCGTCAACGTCGAAGGCACCCGCAATACCGTTGAATTGGCCAATGCGATCCAGGCCGGCATCCTGCACCACGTCAGTTCGATTGCCGCCGCCGGCATGTTCGAAGGCATTTTCCGCGAAGACATGTTTGACGAAGCGGAAAACCTCGACCACCCGTATTTCGCGACCAAGCACGAATCCGAGAAAATCGTCCGCCAGGAAACCAAGGGCGCGTGGCGCGTGTATCGCCCCGGCATGGTGGTGGGCGATTCCAAAACCGGCGAGATGGACAAGATCGACGGTCCGTATTACTTCTTCAAGCTGATCCAGCGCATTCGCCAGTTGCTGCCGCCATGGATGCCGACCATCGGCATCGAAGGCGGCCGCATCAACATCGTGCCGGTTGACTACGTGGTCAACGCGATGCACCACATTTCGCACCAGCCGGACCTGGATGGCCGCGCGTTCCACCTGACCGACCCGGAACCGCTGCGCGTGGGCGAAGTGCTCAATATCTTCTGCCGCGCGGCGCATGCGCCGACCATGAGCATCCGCATCAATGCGGCGCTGTTCGGCTTCGTGCCGAAGTCCATCAAGAAAGGCGTAATGGCCCTGACGCCGGTGCGCCGCGTGCGCGACGCCGTCATGAAAGACCTGGGCTTGCCACCGGATTTGATGAACTTCATCAACTACCCTACCCGTTTCGACAACCGCGACACGGCCAAGGCGCTGAAAGGCACCGGCATCACCTGCCCGCCGCTCGAGCGCTACGCCGCACCGGTGTGGGATTACTGGGAGCGTAACCTGGACCCGGACCTGTTCATCGACCATACCTTGCGCGGCCAGGTGGCCGGCAAGGTGGTGCTGGTGACCGGTGGCTCGTCCGGCATTGGCCTGGCGGCCGCCCATAAACTGGCGGAAGCGGGCGCGATCACCATCATTTGCGGCCGCGACGAGGCCAAGCTGGCCGAGGCCAAGAAGGAAGTGGAAGAGCGTGGCTTCGAGCTGATCACCTATGCGGCCGACCTGTCCGACATGGCCGATATCGACCGCTTCGCCAAGCTGCTGCTGGAAAACCATGGTGGTGTGGATGTGCTGGTCAACAATGCCGGCCGTTCGATCCGCCGCGCCATCGAATCGTCGTATGACCGCTTCCACGACTTCGAGCGCACCATGCAGCTGAACTACTTCGGCGCGCTGCGCCTGACGATGGCGCTGATGCCGTCCATGACCGCAAAAAAACGCGGCCACGTGATCAACATCTCGTCGATCGGCGTGCTGACCAACGCCCCGCGCTTCTCGGCCTATGTCGCCTCGAAAGCGGCGCTGGACGCCTGGACCCGCTGCGCCTCGTCCGAGCTGCAGGATCTGGGCATCAAGTTCACCACCATCAACATGCCGCTGGTGCGCACGCCCATGATCGCGCCGACCAAGATCTACCAGAACGTGCCGACGCTGTCGCCGGAAGAAGCGGGCGACCTGATTGCCGAAGCCATCGTCTGGAAACCGGTGCGCATCGCCACCCGCGTCGGCATCTTCGGCCAGGTGCTGCATGCGCTGATGCCGCGCGTGGCGCAAATCGTGCTGAACACCACGTTCCGCATGTTCCCGGACTCGGAAGCCGCCAAGGGTCCTGACGGCAAGAAAGCACCGCAAATGTCGTCGGAGCAGATCGCCATGCAGCAGTTGTTGCGCGGGGTGCATTTCTAAGGGTATTGGTTTAACAGGCTTGCCTGCCAACGCCGGCACCAGGGGTTCCTGGGCCGGCGTTTTTTTATTTTGTGCTGAACTCCGAACAACTCGAGATCAGCTTTGCACCACAACTGGTCATATCGTTTTCAAATGCCATGGCGCGTCCGTCAACCTGGTGCCGCCAGATTTATTGGACACCTGCGCCACCAGCCCCAACTGCAACAACAGCGTCGCCACACAGATTTCAACAGGGCACCGGTGCATATCAGTAAAACCGCTTATGTCGGAGGTAGCGATTCCGGGCCGTCTTGCGCGGCGTACTGGTGCAGCAGACCGCGCAGCGCGGGTAACGGCCATTGGTTGTTGCCGGCAGCGACATGTATCGTCCGGTAAAGCCCAAGGTCAATCACAGCGTGGCTGCTGACATGAGGGATGCGATGAGGTCAGTTTACCCTCCGGGTTTTTATGGCGCCGGGAGCGGCCTTGGCCATGCGCGTGCCATCGGATTTCTTGTCGAAAAACTTTACACGCACTTGGCGGCGGCTTACTCGAAACCATAAAAACCATTGATTTTATTCAATTAAAATTTCCTGGAATGAATATTGCTTTCCTGAAAGAATCTTTACATTCACCTTGAAACCACATGACCTTCGCCCGCATCGCCTCCCTGACCGCCGCCATCCTGACCACGCTCGCCTGCACCCAGGCCATTGCCTCTCCGATCTATGTCACCGGCGAAGTGACCACGGCCTCCGCTTCGCAATGGTTCACCCTTCCCGCCACGTTCAAGGCTGGCACCGTGATGGATCTCAACCTGGCATTCGAGATCGACGGCAACTTTGGCTTCAATTCCCCAAAAGTGAGCAATGTCAGCGGCGCCCTGACCTGGAACGATGGCCAGGCGCGCAGCTATGCCCTGACGACGTACAGCGGCATGAGCACCAGCAGCAATGGCTTGATCGGCCTGACGTTCAGCAATCCGACCACTTATGGCGATCTGAGCCTGAGCAGTATTGCCATCCAACTGAAAGCCAACGTCAATCCATTCTACGATCAAGGGAGCTACGCCAGCACGTACGCCACCTCGTCATTCGGCGGTATCGAGATCAATGCGGTCGAGGGTTCGAGATGGGTATTTGGCAATATCGCCGGCAGCAAGAACTTTGTCGGCACGGTGGGCACCACCGCGCCGGTAAAGGCCGCGGCCAACGTGCCGGAACCATCCTCGCTGGTCCTGTTCGGCGCTGCGCTCGCAGGCATCGCCGCCGTGCGCCGCCGCCGCGCCTGAGGCACCCCTGTGCTGCCGGCAGTTACATGCCGGCGCCCCAAATCGTGGCTAAGTAAGTACGCATAAATTCTTGTGAATTCTGACTTCCATAACCGGCGCTCTGCGGCGTTGCCCGCTGCTAGCAGTGCCCGCACTGCGTCGCACCGGGCGCCTTGCAGCGCATCCGGTTCTGTTCGTCATAATTTCACAATAATTTCTTGGTACTTACTTAGCGCGACGGTCTGTGTACAACCTGCAATTGTTGTTTCATGTCGGCGGACTCCTAGCAAACACAGCAATAGAAAGTTGCGTCTAGGAATATTAGTGAGTGCAAAGGGGGCGATACTTGATCGGCGGCAGACAATCCCACCATGGCAGCGAAATTCCACTGGATTGCGTCGTCGCTACTGCCAGGGAGAATCAGCAATGGCAGGTGCTCGACTGACACAAGCTGTTTGACGATGCTGGGGGCGGTGAATGTATCGGTGAATGACTAGCCGTCATCACGGCTGAGGCCGCGCTCAGCGCGCCTCTTTGCCCGCCGGCCGCAGATCCGACGGCAACTGATTCACCGGCGCTTCATGTCGCGCAGCGCCAGCAGCAGGACAGCACGGCGGGCCGGCGCCACCTCAATTCACCAGGGCAACCGGTGCACCGTGCAGTTGCGCGTGCAGGCGGAACCCTTCCTTGATGTTTTCGCGCAGCACCGCGCCCTTCCACGGCTTGGTATAGAAGCGGTCAATCGCGCCGTGGTTGATGGCGGCCATGATGGGCGTCAGGTCGGCATAGGCCGACAACATGATGCGGAAGGTGTCCGGCGCCAGGTTTTTCACGCGCTCCATGAATTCGGTGCCACTCATCAACGGCATGCACTGGTCGCACAGGATCACCTGCACCCGGTTGCGCGCCAGCAGGTCAAAGCCTTCCGCCGCCGTTTGCGCGGTCAGGATGCGGTAGCCATCCTGCGCCAGGAAGTCGCTCAGCACTTCGAGCATAAAGTGGTCGTCATCGACAATCAGCAAGGTCTGCTGCGTGACCTGCTGCTCATCGACCGGCGCCTGCAGGCATTTACCTTCGCGCAGCATCAGCTCAAAGTCCTGCTCCGGCAACGGGCGGCTGAAATAATAGCCCTGCATCTCATCGCAGCCATGGCGCCGCAGGTAGGCCAGTTGCGCATCCTTTTCCACGCCTTCGGCGATCACGTGCAGCTTCAGGCTGTGCGCCATATTGATAATGGCCAGCACAATGGCGGCGTCATCCGGATTGCTGGTCACTTCGCGCACGAACGCGATATCGATTTTCAGCTTGTCGATCGGGAAGCGTTTCAGGTACGCCAGCGAGGAATAGCCGGTGCCAAAGTCATCGATGGAAATCTGGATCCCCAGCGCTTTCAGGTTTTGCAGCACGGTAATCGTGTCTTCGGCATTCGACATCAGCGACGATTCCGTCAACTCCAGTTCCAGCAATTCCGGCGCGATGTCGTGTTCCCTGATCGCCTTCAGCACTTCTTCCTCCAGCCCGCCGACAAAGAACTGGATGCCCGACACGTTGACCGAAATTTTCACGTTGCCGACACGCGAGCGGCTCCACTGCGCGATCTTGCGGCACGCTTCGTGGATGACCCAGGTGCCGACCTTGACGATCAGCCCGGTCTCTTCCAGCAGCGGCACGAACAGCGCCGGCGACACCATGCCGTGGCCCGGCCGGCTCCAGCGGATCAGCGCCTCGGCGCCGCTGATGCGGCCGGTGCTGATATCGACCTTGGGCTGGTAATACAGCACGAATTCACCATTGTCGATGGCGCGCCGCAGCGCGTTTTCCATGTCGAGCCGGGCCAGCGATTGCGCATTCATTTCGGCCGTGAAGAAACGGAACGCATCGCGCCCGGCTTCCTTGGCGCGGTACATGGCGGTATCGGCATACTGGATCAGGGTGTCCGCATCCTGGCCGTCGTCCGGGAACACGGAAATGCCGATACTGGCCGTGACCGTGACTTCATGCCCTTTCAGGTCAAATGGCCGGCGCATCGCCTCGCGGATCTTGTCGACCACGGCAATCGCATTTTGCGCCCCTTCCGGCAACATCAGGATGGCGGCGAATTCATCGCCGCCAAAGCGGCCGATGGTGTCGCGCACGCGCAGGCAATCGACCAGGCGGCAGGAAAACTGGCGCAGCAATTCATCGCCGATGGTGTGGCCCAGCGTGTCGTTGATGTTCTTGAAGCGGTCCATGTCGAGGAACAGCACCGCCAGCGCCCACTTGTGCTCGGCCGCCTGGTGCAGCGAATGGCTGAGCGAATCATAGAACTGGCTGCGGTTCGGCAAACCCGTCAGCGTATCGAAGTGCGCCAGCTTCAACAGGCGCTGCTCGGCTTCCTTGCGTTCCGTGATGTCGCGCGCCACCGCCACCAGGATCCAGTTCTGGCCCGAGCGCAAGGTGCGGCGCTGCACTTCCACCGACAGCGGCGAACCATCCTTGCGCTGCACCAGTATTTCCGCCATGGCGCCGCTCTGGTCGCCCGCCAGCAGCTTGTCATATAAACTTTCCAGCCGCGCCAGCTCCGGGTCATGTGAACGGTGCGGCCCCACCTTGAGGAAGTCGTCGCGCAAATAACCGAGCATGCGGCAGGCGGTGGCGTTGACGTCGACAAAGGTGTTCGACGCGCGGTCGACCAGGAAAATCGCGTCGGCCGTGGCATCCATCGCCAACCGGAAGCGGCGCAAATCCTCGTCGAGGCGGATGCGCGCATTCATGTCCTGCTGCAGTTGCGCGTGGTGGCGCTTGATCTGGTCATACAGCTGCAAGTTTTCATAGGCCACCGCCACTTGCGCGGCCACGGTCACCGCGACCCGTTCATCGACTTCGGAAAAACTGTCGACGCCCAGCTTGTCGCCCAGGTACAGCCAGCCGTGCACCTGTTCGCTGGACGACAGCGGCACCCCCAGGAAGGAGTGAATGGTGGGATGGGTTTCCGGCAAACCAATCGCGTCGGGATTGCCCGGCAAGGCATCAATGCGGATCGGCTGACGTTGCTGCAGCAGGTTTTGCAGCACCCCGGCGCGCGGCGCCGTGGCAATCAGGCGCGCTTGCTGGCCCACGCCGCAAGCGGCAAAAAAGCTCAGCGTCTCGGCGTCCGGTTCCAGCACGCCGATGCAAGCGTAGCGCGCCACGCAAATATTTTGCGCGACCCGGCAACCGATTTCAATCAGCGCCTGCGGGTCACGTTCGGCGCCCAGTTCGATCCCCAGTTCGATCAGCGCCGTCAGGCGCAAGCTCACCGCCTGCAAGCTCGACAGCGAGTGCGCCAGGCGCGCCGTCATCTGGTTCAAATGCTCGCTTTCCGGGTCCGGCGATTCCCCCGCCATTTGCGTAATCAGCTGACTCGACGACTCCACCTCGCCCAGATATTCGGCCACCTGGTGATCCAGGTTCATAAAGCGGCCATGCAGTGGCGGCTCCGGTGCAAAGGCCGGCACCGCATCGACATCCGCCTGCACCACGCCCAGCGCTTCATGCACGGTTTTCAGGATCACGTCCGGATCGGACGGCTTCGGCAACACCCAGCGCACACCGCAGGCATCGGCCACCGCCATGGCTTCCCGCTCGCGGTAGATGGCGGTATAGAAAATCACCGGCACATTGGCCGTCTCCGGATCGTGGTGCATGCGCGTGACAAATTCGTAGCCATCCATGTTCGGCATCAGGATGTCGGAAATCACCAGATCCGGCTTTTCCTGCTTCGCCAAGCGCAAGCCTTCGACCCCGTTCGGCGCCTCCAGCAGGCGGTGGCCGCCATAACCCAGCAGGGTCATCAAAAATTCGCGGTTCAACACATGGTCGTCCACGATCAGGATGGTCGCGATGTCGTTTTTAGCCTGGGGCGACATCTCCCCCGGCAAGAAAGACTCGATTTGCGTAACGAAGGTATCGGGCTCGATGGGTTTGCCGATATAGCCGTCAAACCCGGCCGCCAGCAGGCGCTCGCGGTCGCCCACCATGGCCAGCGCGGTCACCGCCAGGGTCGGAATCGGGCGCAGCGCCGGGTCTTTCTTCAATTGCGCCACCACGCCATACCCATCGAGCTTGGGCAAATGCACATCGCAGATGATCAGGTCCGGCAATTCCTGCCGCGCCATGGCGACACCCTGTTCCCCGTCGTGCGCCATCAGCGCTGTATAGCCGAAGGCGTTCAACAGGTAGGTCATCAACTCCATGTTGGTCGGGTTGTCTTCAATAATTAGGATACGCGCGGACACAGTACAACTCCCGGTTAATCAATTAACTATCTTAGCGCCACTGCATCGCTGGTGCACTGAACTGATTCACTGATGCAGCGGCACCGCCAGCGTAAACACGCTGCCTTCGCCGTAGCGGCTTTCAAACTGTATTTCACCTCCCAGCAACTGGGCCAGCTTCTGGCACAGGTGCAGGCCCAGGCCGGCGCCCTCGTGCAAGCGCCGGTCCATGTTATCGAGCTGGCTGAAGGCCTGGAACAGGCGCGCCTGCTGCTCGGGGCGGATGCCGGCGCCGGTATCGCTGATGCTGATGGTGGCGCAGGCGCGCGCGCGGATGTCACGGCGCGCCAGGATCATTTGCACAGTACCATGTTCGGTGAATTTAATCGCATTGCCCACCAGGTGGCAGAGAATTTGCAGCAGTGCGCGGCGGTCGCTGCACACCGTCATATCCCGGTCCGGTGCAATACAATCAAGCGCCAGGCCTTTGCTCTGCGCCTGCGAACGGAATTGCGCCACCAGGTCGGACAGCAGCGCATGACACCCCAGCGGCTGCATTTGCAACGCCACTTTACCTGACGCGATCTTGGTCAGGTCAAGTAAATCGGTAATCAGTGCCAGCAACTGGCGCGCGCTGCTCTGGATGGTGCGCAGTTGCCGCTCCTGTTCCTCGGTCAGCGGGCCCGGCAGGCGCATCAGCAAGGTCCCGGCAAAGCCCAGGATACCATTCAGCGGCGTACGCAATTCGTGCGACATGCCGGCAAAGAAACGGTCCTTGGCCTGGTTGGCCTGGGCCAGTTCGATATTTTTCTCATGCAGCGCCTGCTCGAACTGCTTGCGCTCCGTGATATCGCGGATCGCGCTCATGATCAAGCTGCCCTCCTCGGTCTCAATCGGGCTCAGACTGATCTCGATCGGAAACTCCTCGCCGTTCTTGCGCAAGCCAAACAAGGCCCGGCCCACGCCCATCAGGCGCGGCAGCGGCTGCGCACCATAGCGTTCCCGGTGTCGCACGTGCGCCGCGCGGAAGCGCAGCGGCATCAGGTTCTCCAGCGGCTGGCCGCGCAATTGCCCCGCTTCATAACCGAACATGGCGTACGCGCGGCGCGTCGCCAGCACCACGCGGCCGGCGGCATTGGTCATGACAATAGCGTCTGGTGTGGATTCGAGCACGTTGCCGAAATGCGCCTCGACCAGCTTGGCGTCACGCAACACTTTTAAGTGCGTCACGTCTTTCTTATTCCACAAGATATAGTCAATCACGCCGTCGGCATTGCGCACCGCCTTGGCGGAACTGTCGATATACACCAGCGCACCATCGCGGGCGCGCCGCAGCGATTCGTAATTGGCGCTGCCCTGCTCCAACGCTTCGCGCAGCACGGCGCGTTCGGCCTCGCGCATCTCAGGGGGAACAATCAGACTGGCCAGCGGCCGGCCCAGCGCTTCGTCGCTGGTATAACCAAACACCGATTGCGCGCCATGCGTCCAGCACACAACGTTGCCGTCCGGCGTAGTCACGATGACGGCGTCCGGCGTTTCTTCGAGGATCAGCTTAGCGAAATCTGTGGTCATCGGTTCGCCCCGGTCGCTGTTAGGCATCAGGCACATACAATAACCATACAGCAACATGGTGCGTACAAACTCACCAATTCTCACTGTGGGCGGGGAATTTCCTCTGCGCGCTGTATTGCCAAGGTTTAATCCAGTTTACCGAAGCATTAGCACGCTGTCTATTTTATTGCGCGCAATTGAATTCCGTGGCAATTGAGTCGATCTCGTCTAAAACCGCCCGCAAAATACGCGCATCGGCGCCCAGCGCGACGTGGCCGATGCCGCTGAAGGCGACGTTGCGGGCGCCCGGCAGGCAGGACGAATCTTGTGGGGCAATAATATTGTCGTGATGCGACCACAGTGACACGAACAGGGCGCGGGTGGCCGCCGTTTCACTGGCGGCCAAGGCCGCCAGCCATGGCGATCCCAGCTGCATTTCACGGGCATTGACGCCGGGACCGAAGTTCGCCAGCGCGGTGCCGTGATGGGGCGTGCCCAGCGTGATCACGCGCGCCACCCGCGCCGCGCCGTGGCGGCGCAGGTAAGCGCGGCTGGCCAGGCCACCCATGCTGTGCGCCACGATGATGGCGCGCGGGCTGCCGGCCGCCTTGCACAGCCGTTCCAGCGCGGCGTGCAGCAAGTCGGCGTACTGGTCGATACTGCCGCCGATCGGCTCCAGGTCCAGCGCCATGTGGCTGATCCCGGCGCGCCGCAAGCGCGCCGACAAATGTACCCAATAGCCACTGTTGCAGCCATAGCCATGCACCAGCAACACCGGCATACCGCTGGCAAGGTGCAAGTTGCGGTTGGGACGCAACATATGCCACGAGGTGGTCAACATCGAGGCGCAAAATTCCGTATAAAACAGGCGCAACGCGCCGCGCCAGTCGAGCCGCTGCGGTTCCGGCGTGACGCTGGCGGCGCGCGCCGCCAGCACAAAGTTATTCAGGTTGATGGCCAGCCGCACGGCCAGCACGCCCGCCAGCGCCAGCAATGCCGCGCCCCACGGCCCGCCCTGCGGCCACCAGTGCCGCACGCCCCAGCCGACGGCCAGCGCCGTCGCCAGTTGCAGCAACAAGAGGGTGGCCAGCAGCAATCGCGCCATCGGGTCGCCTCCTTGAATCAGGCTGGTGCGGCTGGTGCTGCCGGTGCGACCGGCGCCACGGGTGCCGCCGGGGTCGGCTTGAGCGCCGGCGCCGGTTTACCCAGGCTTTGCGCCAGCCGGCTGGCCAGCCGCGCGGTGATGCCGTAAATCGACAGTTGCGGGTTGGCGCCGATCGAGGTCGGGAACAGCGAACCGTCATGCACCGACAGGTTGGTCACGCCGTGGTAGCGGCCATTGCCATCAGTGACACCCTTGGCGGGATCGGCCGCCATGCCACAACCGCCCATCACGTGCGCCGACACCACGCGCATCACCTGCTCTTGCATCGGCAGCGCGTTGATGGCGGCCTTGGCCTGCTCCCAACTGGTATACAACTGCGCCTGCTCATGCACCGGCAACACGCTTTTCGCGCCGGCGGCAAACTGCATTTCCGCCATGGTCAGCAAGGCGCGGCGCACGCCGTCCCAGATCGCCGGCGTGATCGGATAATCGAGCACCGGCAAGCTGTAGTCATTGAGCCCGACACTGCCACCGTTCGAATCGGCGTGAAAACCGTCGCGCAGCAGCGCCAGGGTGGTGTGCACGTGCGGGAACTGGCGCATCAAGTCGGCATGAACCTGGCCAAAGCCTTGCAGCGTGGTCGACATCAGCACCGGGTGCTGGGGCGGCACTTCCAGCTTGTAGCCGACCGGGCCATCGACCGCATCGCGGTGCAGGAAATGGTCGGAATATACCGATTGCGGCGCGCCCGCCCACCCTTCGACTTTTTGCTCGAACAGCGCGGCCGACGCAATCGTCGGGTGCAAGAACGTGCGGCGCCCCACCAGAGCGTGCGGGTCCGGCGCTTTTGAGCGCAGCAGCAGGCCCGGGGTGTTGATGGCGCCGCCGGACAAGACAAAATGCCTGGCCTTGACGGTCATGGTGATGCCGGTCGGCGCCAGGCCATCGGCCGCCATCGCTTGCACGGTCAGGTGCGTGACCTGGTTGCCTTGGAAACCGAGTTGCCAGGCGCGCGCATGGTGCAGCAGGCGCGCGCCATGGTCCAGCGCCGACGGGATGGTGGTCACCAGCATCGATTGCTTGGCGTTGGTCGGGCAGCCCATGCCGCAATAGCCAAGGTTCCAGCAACCGTTGACGTTGCGGCGGATGGTGTCGGTCGGAATGGCAAGCTTGGCCGCGCCCTTGGCCAGCAGGTGGTTGTTCTCATTAGGTGGCACTTCCCACTTCGCCACGTGGAGGCGCTGCTCCATCATCTCGAACCAGGGCGCCAGCGCTTCCTTCGAATAATCCGGCAGGCCGAATTTCGCTTGCCAGTAGCCCAGCGTATCGTCCGGGGTGCGGAAACTGGAGGTCCAGTTGACCGTGGTGGAACCGCCCACGCTGCGGCCCTGCAGGATGTTGATGCTTTTATCGCGGGTCTTGCGCGCCGCGCCTTCCTGGTACAGCGTCGGATACGCTTGCGCTTCGCGCATTTTGAAGTCGCTCGATGATTTCAGCGGGCCTTCCTCGATAATGACGACGTTGAAGCCGGCCAGCGTCAGGATTTCCGCCGTCACGCCGCCGCCGGCGCCGCTGCCGACAATCGCGATGTCCGCCTCGATGGTCTGGTCTTGCCGCAAGGTCGAGCAATCCGTGACGTTCCAGCCGCGCGCCAGGCCGGCCTTGATCGGGTCGGCAATCACGGCGCCGCTGGCCTGGGGTTTGATGTCGATATCTGCCATGGTGTTCTCAGCTCAATTCTCAGCTCAATTCCTTGATCGGGCCTGGATAGCCGATCGCGGCCCAGGCATCCGGTTGCGCATACCAGGCGCCCAGCACCAGGTCGTGTAGTGCCGCATAGGCGCCGCGCAGCATGCCAAAGCGGTGCGTGCGCCAGCCTTGCAGGAAGCCCGCCACCTGCTCGGTGCTGGCTTCGTCCCAGGCCGGAATCCCCGCCAGCAGGCGCCGCGCCGGCGCCAGCCACAGCAAACCGAACAAATCCTGGATCTCCTTTTGCGTCGACAGCGGCAAGGTCGCGACGGCGCCCTGCACGCCTTCCACGGTGCGCGCCACCATGGCGCTGCGGGCACCCGGCTCGGGCGGCAGCATGGGACCGAGGATCGCCGGCACAATCGCGGCCAGCACGCTGCGCGCGCCGCCATCGAACTGGTACGGCGCCAGCGGCGGCGGGCCTTGCACCTTGCGATACAGGGCACCACCCGCCGCCAACACCAGGGCGCCCAACACCCCGGCCTTCAGGAAGGTTCTGCGATTGCTCATGAAGTCTCCAAAATTCTTTATTTTTCAGTGTACGACAGGACACCAATGACCCAGGAAGCCAAAAATAGAGGACATCCTCCACCGCGTTTCTGGTAAAAACGTGTGCCATGAAGAAAAAGAATCCTCCCAGCCCGCTGGAAATCCAACTCCGCGCCGCCCGCCTGGAGCGCCAGGCCGCCGGCACCGATCCCGCCCTGCATTCCGCCCGGCTGGCCCTGAAAACATTCCAAAGCCAGCGTCTGGCCGCCACCCACGCGGACCTGATGCGGGGCGACACGCATGACGCCGTGTTGTTTTTCCTCGATGAACTGTATGGCACGCATGACCTGAGCCAGCGCGACGTCGACCTGGAACGCATCGCCCCCACCATGCTGCGGGTGCTGCCCGCCGACGCGCTGCAAACCATGACCGACGCCATGAGCCTCGATGCACTGGCGGAACGGCTGGACACCGCCATGGCCAGGTTATTGGGCCCGACCTTTACAGAACAACAATATATAGAAGCGTACCGCCACGCGATGACGCGCGCCGACCGCGAACGGCAACTGGACCTGGTGCAAAACCTGGGGGATTCGCTTAGCGAACTGGTGCGCATACCGATGTTGTACGGCACCCTGGTGCTGATGCGGGGACCGGCGAAGATGGCGGGTCTGGGCAGCCTGCAGCGCTTCCTCGAGCGCGGCTTCAATGCCTTCCGGAAAATGAAAAAGCCGCAGGAGTTCGTGACGACGATTACCCGGCGCGAGCGGGAAATCCTGGCGCGCAGCTACGCGCGCGATCCCGAGCCATTTAGCGTGGCGTAATCAGGATTTGCAGCGGGCCATGATCTGGCGCGCAATGCCGCGCAGGATATTGACTTCCTCGGCTTCCAGCCCGGTGCGGGCAAACAGCCGTTTTAAGCGCGGCATCAATTTGCGCGGGTTATTGGCATCCAGAAAGCCGACCTGCACCAGCGCCTGCTCCAGGTGCGCATACATGCCATCGATTTGCGCCAGCGACGCCGCTTCGCCGTGGAACCCGATCACGCCGCCATTGCCGGGCGCGCGCGCCTCAGGCGCCTGTTGTCCCGCCAGGCCGGCCATGCGGCACTCATAGACCAGCACTTGGGCCGCCTGCGCCAGGTTCAGCGAGGAATAATCGGGATTGGCGGGAATGTTAATCAGGACATTGGCTTGCTCGACGATGTCATTGGGCAAACCAAAGCGTTCATTGCCAAAAATCAGCGCCGCCTGCAATGCCGGCTGCGCCGCCACCTGTTCCGCCATCGCGCGCGGCGTCAGCACCGGCGGTGAATATTCGCGCAGCCGGGCCGACACGGCCGCGGCGAAGTTGACGCCCTCCAATGCTTCGGCCATGGAGCCGACGATACGGGCCGAGGCCAGGATATCTTGCGCGCCACTGGCAAAGGCCACCGCCTCCTCATGCTGCAGGGCCCCGTCAAAACGGGGATTGACCAGCACCAGGTCGGAAAAGCCCATGGTTTTCATGGCGCGCGCCACCGCGCCAATATTGCCAGGACGACTAGTTTCGACCAGAACAATCCGCAGGCGAGTAAAGATAGATGCGATCAATGCTGTGTTTTGAGGCAGGTTCATTTAAAATAGCGCAATTACGCGTTTGCGAAGCGGGCATTGTAACGACTTTGCCCTGGACTTTACACCGATCGCAAGCGCCGCGCTCTTTCTCATTTTTGTTCACACGCCAACCTGCCAGGCTGCATTGTTAGTTCATGCGCTGCGCGGGCCATGCGTTTTTTTACGGAAGCTCACATGCACCCAATGATCAATACGGCGGTCAAAGCCGCCCGCCGCGCCGCCGCCGTCATCAACCGCGCCACCTTCGATATCGAGCGCGTTATTGTCACCGAAAAAAATCATAACGATTTCGTTACCGACGTTGACCGCGCCGCCGAAGAAGCGATCATCGAGGTGCTGTCCAAAGCCTACCCTGACCACGGTTTCCTGTGCGAAGAGTCGGGCACTTCCGCCAATGTGAACGACGACACCGAGAACGTGTGGATCATCGATCCACTGGACGGCACCACCAACTTCATGCACGGCTTCCCGCAATACGCGATCTCCATCGCGCTGCAGACCCGTGGCGTCATCACCCAGGCCGTGATTTACGATCCGGCCCGCAACGACCTGTTCACCGCCACCAAGGGCGCCGGCGCTTACCTGAACGAAAAACGCATCCGTGTGGGCAAACTGGACCGCATCGCCAACGCGCTGATCGCCACCGGCTACAAGACCGGCAACCCGGCCGCCCTCAATGAATACCTGAAAATGTACGGCCTGATGGCTGAACGCTGCCAGGGCGTGCGCCGCGCCGGTTCCGCCGCGCTGGACCTGGCCTATGTGGCATGCGGCCGCCTGGACGGCTTCTACGAGAAAAACCTGAACCCGTGGGATATCGCCGCAGGCAGCCTGCTGGTGACCGAAGCGGGCGGTATCGTGGGCGAATTCAGCGGCGAATCGGACTACCTGCACAAAGGCCACATCATTGCCGGCAGCCCGAAAGTGTTTGGCCAGATGGTCGGCTTGCTGGCGGAATTCGCCTGATTCCAGGTCAAAACCAGGCACTCGTACTATTTCGATAAGCTTCCGTAGTTATGTTACAAAATAAAAGGGGCCTGGCCCCTTTTATTGTTGCCATGTCGCAATAATCTGCCAAAACTACTGTTATACTCGGCGGGCGACACCTTCCAGCCTTATTCCAGGCTGACACCCCTAGCAAACCCGATAGCTAAGCTCCCATCCGGCGCTTGCTTGATCTTAACCAAAAGTTAATATGTCCTTTAATACACTTGGTCTGTCTGAATCCATCGTTCGCGCGGTGACTGAAACTGGTTACACCACGCCAACGCCGATCCAGACGCAAGCGATCCCCGCCGTCCTGAACGGTGGTGATCTGCTCGCCGGCGCACAAACCGGCACGGGCAAGACGGCCGGCTTTACGCTGCCCCTTTTGCACCGCCTGTCCACTGACGCGAACGGCGCCAAGCTGGTCAATACGACGTCACCCCGTCCAATCCGTGCACTGATCCTGACCCCGACCCGCGAACTGGCGGCCCAGGTTGAGGAAAGCGTGCGCGTGTATGGCAAATACACCAAACTGAACTCGGCCGTGATCTTCGGCGGCGTCAGCATCAACCCGCAAATCAAGCAACTGCGCCACGGCGTGGATATCCTGGTGGCGACCCCGGGCCGCCTGCTGGACCACATGGGCCAAAACACGATCGACTTGTCGCGCGTGGAAATCCTGGTGCTGGACGAAGCCGACCGCATGCTCGACATGGGCTTTATCCGCGATATCCGCAAAGTGCTGGCTGCGCTGCCGGCGAAACGCCAGAACCTGCTGTTCTCGGCCACGTTCTCGGACGAAATCAAGGCGCTGGCCGATGGCTTGCTGAACAACCCGGCCACGATTGAAGTGGCGCGCCGCAATTCGACGGTGGAAATCATTTCGCAGAAAATCCACCCGGTCGACCGCGACAAAAAACACAAGATGCTGTCGCACCTGATCCGCGGCCAGCAATGGACCCAGGTCTTGGTGTTTACCCGCACCAAGCACGGCGCCAATAAGCTGGTGGAACAGTTGGCTGGTGATGGCATCAACGGCATGGCGATCCACGGCAACAAGAGCCAGTCGGCCCGCACCCGCGCGCTGGCCGAATTCAAGGATGGCTCGCTGCAAGTGCTGGTGGCCACCGACATCGCGGCCCGCGGTATCGATATCGACCAACTGCCGCACGTGGTCAACTATGACTTGCCGAACGTGCCGGAAGATTATGTGCACCGGATCGGCCGTACCGGTCGCGCCGGCGCCACCGGGGAAGCCGTGTCGCTGGTGTGCGTGGACGAGCACGTGATGTTGAAAGACATTGAAAAGCTCATCAAGCAAACCCTGCCACGCGAAGTGATCCCGGGCTTCGAGCCGGACCTGAACGCGAAACCGCAACCGATCCAGCTGCGCAGCGGCGCCGGCCAGCACCGCAATCCGCGTCAGGGCAATGGCGGCGGCCGCAATGCCGGCGCCAGCGCCGCTGCCAGCGGCAACGGCAATCGCGGTAATGGCGGCAATGGCCAGAGCCGCGCCAATGCCGGCGGCCAGGGCCGTGCCCCCGCTGCCCCGAACGGCAACCGCGCTGCCGCCCCCCAGCCGCGCACGCCAGGCGCAGCCAATGGCAACCGCAGTGCGGGCAGCCAAGGCCGCCCTGCCGCACCAGGTGGACGCAGCCCGGGCGCCGCCAACGGTGCGCGCAATGCGCCGCGTAGCGGCCAGCAGCAACGCACGGGCGGCCGCGACCGCTAAGCACAGCTAAGCACCGCTCGTCCCGCCTCTGGCGGCGCGCAGGGTGGCATGGTCCATGCCGCTTTGCATGCGCCGCCAGGCTGACTGCAGGGTGGCTTCCGCCAAGGCGGCAGCCCCCCCCCACTCCCTCCCTGCACCAGGCATCGCCCCTCCTCGGCCGGAACGCCCGGCATCCCCCGCCAATTTGGATTACGATAACGCCCTGTTTAATCCCAACAGGACGAGCCATGCCCAAATTTGCCGCCAACCTGTCGATGCTGTTTACGGAACTGCCGTTCCTGGACCGCTTTGCCGCTGCCCGCGAGGCCGGCTTTGACGCCGTTGAATTCCTGTTTCCCTACGCCTTCGATCCCGACCAGATCGCGGAACGCCTGCACCGCCACCAGTTACAACTGGTGCTGCACAATATGCCGTGCGGCGACTGGAACGCCGGCGACCGCGGCATGGCCTGCGATCCCCGCCGCAACGATGAATTCCGCGCCGGCGTGCAACTGGCGATTGATTTCGCCACCGAACTGGAGGTGCCGCGCCTGCACTGCATGGCCGGCAAAGTGCCGCATGGCCTGGCGTTCGAGCGGGCCCGCGAAACCTATATCCAGAACTTGCAATACGCCGCCGACCAATGCCGCCAGCACGGCATCGACGTCATGATCGAGCCGATCAATTCGTATGACATGCCGGGCTATTTCCTGCACCACAGCCGGCAGGCGCTCGACATCCTGGATGCGTGCGCGCGTCCCAACCTGTTCCTGCAATACGACATTTATCATATGCAGCGGATGGAGGGCGAACTGGCCAATACCATCCGCGCCCACCTGCCCCGCATCGGCCACATGCAACTGGCCGATACGCCGGGCCGCCACGAACCCGGCACCGGGGAAATTAACTACCCGTTCCTGTTCAAGCTGCTCGATGAACTCGGTTATGCCGGCTGGATCGGCTGCGAATACACGCCGCGCGGCGGCACCGTGGCAGGACTGGGCTGGCGCACCCAGCTGTAACCACCGGGAAGTTTGCGCAGACGCAATAGCGCATAAATTTACCGGAGGCAAGATCAGGTTTCATTCCTATCCGGGAGGAAACATGATCTTGCTACTCCGTGCCAGCCGGCCACTGCGCACACTGCACTGCACCTTGCTGTTGGCGGCACTGGCCGGCTGTGCCGCCAGTCCCCGCTTGCAGGAAGCCCGCGAGGTCGCCGCCGATGCCGTCAAACTCGGCGGCTACGCCGACCTCAGCGAGCGCTTCCGCGAAACCTATCACCGGGAACGCCCTTACCTGACGGCCGCCGCCGATGCGCGCGAGCGCACCATCGACGCGCAACGGCGCGCCGCCTATGCCGACATCACGGCCATCCACGACGTCGTCGTGCAATACCTGCGCTCGCTGGCCCTGGTGGCGGGGGCGAACACCTTTTCGCTCGATGCGCCGATCAAGGCGCTGGGCGCCGGCATCAAGGCCTGGCCCGACGCCGGTCTGGAGGACCGCCACGTCAATGCTTTTACCGGGCTGGCGCGCCTGATGGCGCGCGCCGCCACGGCGCGGCAACAGGAAAACGCGCTGCAGCTGATGGTGCACGACGCCGAGCCGCACCTGCAACTGCTGCTCGACGCGATGCAGCGCCTGCTGCGCTATTACGATAAAAGCAGCGACAATGAACGCGCCATCGTGCTCGGCATGCTGGACGTGGAAATCCCGTTTGCCGAGACCCCGCGCGACCGCCTGCTGGCGGCGCTGGCCAAAGCCCACCGCCAGACCCGGGCCCAGGAATACCGCGTGGCCGGACTGCGCCATACGCTGGCCATCAAGCACGTGGCGGCCATCGCGGCGGCCCATACCGCGCTGCTGCAGCGGCTCGAGCAGCCGGACAACGCGGCCGCCGGCGAGACGCTGCGGCAAGCGTCGGGCGCGCTGCGCCTGCAAACCGATGCGCTGACGCAACCACTTGCCACGCAGTTCGCCACCCCGCTCGAACAGCCTTGATGCCCGCCACCGGAGATGCCCATGTGCGCCACCCAAGCCCCCGTCCCGCCGCCGTCCCAACCTGGCACGTCATCCCCCCCCACGCCTGCGGCGTCCGGCGACGTCCCTTCCCAGCGACGGGCACCGGTCCCCCCCGTCGCCGCCGCAACACCTGACACGCCAACCAGACCCGTCGGCATTGAAACCGGCATCGCCGCGATGGCGGACAGCCTGTCGGCCTGCGCCGATACACTGCACGAACGCATCATGCAGGCGATCCGCCAGCGCCCGCCGGCGCCGCCCGCCGACACTGGTCAGGATCCCGCACCGGACGCCGCACCGGAGCTCGCCCGGGGCATGACACAAGCCGACGCGCAAGCCCTGTTCGACCAGGAAGTGCTACTGCGCCAGTGCGCCAACACGCTGTATGTGCAAGCGGCGGTGCTGGCCACATCCGGCCTCGACAGCGTGCGCGCGGAATTGATGGAGGTGACGGCCAGCGCGCGCGACACCCTGCGCCATGTGGCCAGGGTGCAGGCGCTGGTGGCCCTGGCGGCGGACCTGGTCGCCCTGGCCGGCGCGCTGGCCGCCGGTCCACCAGCGCAGTGGCCCGCCGCGATCCGCCAGGTCCGCGACCGCGTCACCGCCTTGCGCCAGCCCGGGCCAGCCTAGCGATATCCCCGGCGCAGTCCTATTGTGCGCGCCGTCCGGCCCGCCCCCTCTACTATGGAAACCAGGAGGAGACTGGCATGGACGAATTGACCCATAAGCAGTTGGGCTGGCTGCACGCGGCGCTGGAACAGCGCCGCCACCTGCTGCTGGATCAGGTCGCGCTGGCCACCGCCGGCCCTGCCGTGGAAGACGTGGAAACATCGCCCGCCGACAGCGCCAGCAACCGCACGATGAACCAGCTACAGCAAGAAACCGCGAGCCACCAACTGACCCAGTTGCTGGCGATTAAGCACGCGCTGGCCAAATTTTCAGACGGCGCTTACGGCAGCTGCGAAAACTGCGGCAGCGGGATCGGCTACTCGCGCCTGCAGGCGCGCCCCGAAGCCACGCTGTGCATCGCCTGCCAGACGCAAAGCGAGCGCCGGCCACGCTGAAACGCGGCGCGCCTACCATCAGCCTGCCAGCGTCACGCTTGCGCCACGGATCGCCACCCGTGTGTCCATCGCGCGCAAGGCCAGCCTATAATCAAGCCATGTCCTTGCGGGAGCTCAATATGGCTTACCGATCGATCCTGGTGCATGTCGATGAAACGCCGCGTGTGGCGGAACGGATCCGCTACGCCGTCGACCTGGCGCTGCAAGATGACGGCCATTTGCTGGGCGTGGCGCTGACCGGCATTTCACGCGTGCTATACCAGAATGCCATCCTCGATGAGCAAGACCCGAATCTGGCGCTGCACTTGAACTTCCTGCGCGAACGAGCCAATCGTGCGCTGGAGCAATTCGCGCCGCTGGTCCAGCGCCTCGGCCTGCAATCATTCGAACAGCGCGTGGTCGATGACGATCCCGGTGCCGGCCTGAGCTTGCTGGCACGCCACGCCGACCTGGTCGTGATCGGCCAGGCCGACCCGGAACATGTGGCAACCATGGCCGGCACGGAATTCCCGGCGCAAGTGCTGACCCATTCGGGCCGCCCGGTCCTGCTGGTGCCGTATGCGGGATTGCCGCGCCCGGCCGGCGCCGCCCATGCGCCGGCACGGCGCATTTTGGTGGCGTGGAATGGCAGCAAGGAAGCGGCGCGCGCGGTGCGCGAAGCGCTGCCGCTGCTCAAGCGTGCCGACCAGGTCTTGATTGCCGTGTTCGATCCAGACCATCAAAAGGCGCTGCATGGTGAATCGCCCGGTGGCGACCTATTGAAATTTTTGATGCGGCACGGCATCGACGGCGAAATCCTGGTGCGCCAGACCCAGCGTGGCGGCATGCTGAAACGCCCGTCCGGCACCGGCGAAGCCTTGCTGTCGCTGGCCAGTGACCAGGCCTGCGATTTACTGGTGCTGGGCGCCTATGGCCACTCGCGCTTTCGCGAAACGCTGCTGGGCGGAGTCACGCGCACGGTGCTGGAATCGATGACGCTGCCGGTATTGATGGCGCACTGAATGCCTGGCAGGCCGCGCGACGGGCGCCAGCGCGGGAGCTAGATTCACTCGTCCGACTGCCACGCCTGGCTGCGAATTTTCGCCACTTGCCGCTGTGCCAGCCACAGCCATAACTGCAAGGCCGCTTCCTGTGCGGCGCCCGCCATTTTGCGGGGACTGGCCAGGGCGATTTCACAATCGCGGTCCGACCATTCGGCGTAACAGATAGCGCCGCCGGCCGCGACTTCGACTTCATACATCAAGCCATCGTCATAGCCGAACCGCAATACTGCCGAGCCGGGGCCGCCGTCGGGTGACTGCACCTTGCCGCTGTACACGTCAGCCAAGGCCGCCGCCAGCTGCGACTCCGTTGGCGCGGCAACATTGCGTCCATCGGGACGAGTCAGCTCCACCCATGCGTGTGTCATCGCACTTCCCCTTGTGGTTGAGGATTGCCGTATCAGTATTTTTATTGTAGCAACGAACTTGACTGACGACGCCGCGATTCAGGCTTTCTTGCAGAAATGTGTGCAGCGCTGCAACACGCAGCGCGCACGCTCAGGACGTTTCCTGGCGCGTCATCAGCACCGGCAACGACAGCGGATTGAAGTCTTGCCAGTCGCCGTCGACGATGGTGCCTTCGGCTTGCTCGATATGGTGGGCGCCCTGCCGCCGCAGCACATCGATGGCGCGCTGTTCCAGCCCCGGCAGGTCATCGGTGTCCCCCAGTGCCACGGCCACCAGCATGCCGCTGGGCCGCTGTTCCACCTGGTTGGCGATACTGCCCTGCTCCGGCGCGCCCGCCTCTTTCATATCGGAAAAACTGTACAGCGAGCCCACGTGGCCGCCAACCAGTGCGCCGACCACCACGCCCAGTGGCCCCGTCACCGGGGCGCTGACGGCGCCGATCGCGGCGCCGACGACACTGCCAGTGGCCACGCCCTTGGCGACGCCGGTCCCGGTTTCCCTGGCGCCCGGGGATTTGTCACGGTCGCCGCCCAGTCCGAACGTATTGTGCTGGCCCGGCGGATTGACGAAAAAAATGCTGATGAGCCGGGCTGAAAAGCCTGCCGCCAGCAGCGCGTCGCGCGCGCGGCCGCTGTCTTCCTGCAACTGGAAATGGCCTGCGATGATGGTGCTCATGGTGCGCTCCTGTGTGGATGGTCATGACGCACCAGCTTGCCCGCTTCCCGCACCGCGTTCCGTGCGTTCCCACACTTGTATCCGTGATTACCAGCTGGCGATGGCAAATGAGCGGCCCGCCGCCTGTGGCGCCGTATATACCAGTTCCGGGCTCCACGCCGGTGGCGGCGCGTCGGTCCACTGGCGCGGATCGACGCGGTAATATTTTTGCAATTCGTCATACAGCGCCGGATGCCGCTCGCGCATTTGCCACGGTTTGCCAAAGAAGGTTTCCGTGGCAACCGCAAAGAATTCCGCCGGACTGGTCGCGCCATAATGGTCCAGCACGCTGTCGGTGCGGCCGTAATACGCGTCGTATTGCAAGTTGGCGAAGTCGCGCGACAACACGGCGGACCAGCTGCTATAGCTGTCCGGGCTACCCAGATAGGGGGCGCCATTGGTGTGACCGGATTCACTGTCGAGCTGGTGGGCGAATTCATGCAGCACCACGTGATGGCTGCCGCCCCAGTGCTGCGACGCCTGCAAGACGTCGTCCCACGACAGCACGACACGGCCGTCTTCCCACGATTCGCCCAACAGGGTTTGGCGGGTATCGGTGACGACGCCGCCGGCGCCCACTTCGCGTCGCGGCACCAGGAAGGCGCCGGGATACACGAGGATCGTGTGCAGCGTCCGGTACACTTTATTGGGCCGGTTCAGCACCAGCAAGCTGGCCTGGCCGGCAATCGTGTAACGCATTTCGTCGGTGATATCCAGGCCTTCGCAGCCGACGAATTTTTTCGTGTGCAGGAAGTGTTTGACCAGTTGCTGCAACTGGGCCTGGGTGGCCGCATCCATGCGCTGGTACGGGGCGATATTGCGTTCAAACACCGCCAGCGCGTCGGGCGGCAAGGGTTGCGCCAGCGCGCGCTGCAAACGCCAGCGTGGCACCAGCAAGGGCAAGGCGCATGCCAGCGCCAGCAGGGGAATCCACCACAATGCGTCCATAGTGCCGTCCAGAATAAGGTCAGCCACCTACATGGGGTTCCAACATAGCAATTCAATGCAGCAATTTAGTGTAACAATTTAATGTGACCGTTGATGCCAACGCGCCAATGCAAACAGCCGGAACGCTGTCCGGCTGTCTGCACTGTAGCACTACGGCGGTGCCGCAGGCGCGTCAGGGCTGCGCTTTTTGCATCGATGGCGCGGCGCCAAACAGCGCCGCCACCAGCGGATCGCGTGTCACGGGCGCACGGTTCACGCGGATCGCATAATGGGTGTCATCGGCCAGGATGTGGAAGTGACGGCCGACGCCGGCCATGGCTTGTTCACGCAGGCTGGGACGTTCCTTGCGGGGCGGGACGCCTTCACGTTTGGGCTGGGAAATCGCGCCCAGGAATTGCTTGACGCGTTCGACATCCGGCGTCAGTTGATACACCGCCTTGCCCAGGTACGTCGCGGTGCCCTCGATATACCGCGCCAGCTCGATCACCCCCGCCTCGCGCAAGTCGCGGATATATTTGCGGGCGCCGGAGGGCGAAAACTTCAGGAACCAGGCGATTTCATCGGCCAACATCTCATGCTGTTGCAACTCAGCAATCAGCTTTTGCATATTTTCGATGCGGCGCAACGTGGCCGACGTCGAGCGCACCCGCTCGATCGAGGCCAGGGACAGTGGCTTGCGATCAGGGACGGGGCCGGGACGCTCCACCAGTGCCAGTCGCGGCTGGTCTATCCTCTTTGCCGCCTCCTGCTGGTCAGCAAGACTGGATGCTTGGTTTTCTCTGAATGCATGCATGTGATTACTCCTTATCGATAGCCAGAGGCGCGATCATGTCGATCGCGGCACGCGCCAGCGAATTCAGCGGGGAATCAGGCGGCGTGCGTCGTCTACATCTGGCAATCAGGATGCCGGAATGCGTAAATCCAGTCTGTGCGGCAACGAACATAAGTGAGCAATACTGTCAGTCCCCAGGCATTGAGAGGAGCGCCAGCGTGGCAACCGCCCCTTGGGCCGGGCTGTGGCCCGCGCGCCACGACGTGGCATCGCATGTGCGCTAGCGCACAGAGGCATTGCTCGAACGTCCATACAGTGCAGTCCAACAGCTACACGCTGGAAACATTGTGATGCAGCAGCATCACCCTCTTAACATTGGGAGTCCCTTGTGAAAAAAATCAAGAACATTGCCATCGCCACGGCGTTGCTGAGCTCGACCGCCGCCTTGGCGCAAGACGCCGCCATCAACCCATCCTGGTATCTTCAGCCGTCGATCAGCGCCATCAAACCCGATGCGGACTTCGGCGTCGACAAAACCGGCTACGGCGCCGGTATCAAATTCGGCAAGCCCGTGACCGATCAGTGGGACGTGCAAATGGGTTACACCTATGCCCGCTCGAAAGAGGGCGGCCAGCGCTACCAGCAAGAAACCCTGGGACTCGATGGCCTGTACCTGTTCTCCCGCAAATCGTTCCGTCCATTCGTGCTGATCGGTGCCGGCGCCGAGCGCGACCAGACCAACCTGCGCATCAATGGCAAGACGCAAAAGAGCTCGCCGTACGTCAGCGCCGGCCTGGGCTTCCAGGCTGACCTGTCGGACCGCCTGGCGCTGCAAGCGGACCTGCGCAACGTGCACGGCTTCCTGCGCGGCTCGGCCTTCCCGGTCGCCGGCGACAAGGCCAACAATCTGTACCTGACGGTGGGCCTGAACTACGCGCTGGGCGCCAAGCCGGTGCCACCGGCGCCAACGCCAAAAGCCGCGCCGGCGCCGGCGCAGGAACCAGCGCCCGCGCCAGTGACGCCACCACCGCCGCCGCCGCCAGCGCCGAAGTTTGAAAAAATCAGCATGTCGGCCACCGAACTGTTCGCCTTCGACAGCGCCCAGTTGGCCCCGAACCAGCCCAAGCTGGACGAGCTGGCGGCGCTGCTGGTCAACAACCCGTCGGTAGACCGTGTGACCATCACCGGCTACACCGACCGCCTCGGTTCCGACCAGTACAACCAGAAACTGTCGGAGCAGCGCGCCCACGCGGTCAAGCACTACCTGACGAACAAAGGCGTAGCCGCCGAGCGCCTGAACGCCGTGGGTAAAGGCAAGTCGAACCCGCTCGTGGCCTGCGACGGCAAAAAGCAAAAACGGGCAGACTTGATCCAGTGCCTGGAACCGAACCGCCGGGTTGAGGTTGACCAAGTGACGATCGAACGCCGCGTGAACTAAGCTTGCGCAGCGATCATGATCAGGGGCCACCGATGTGCGCCCCTGTTCTTTTTCAGGAGTCAATCCGATGACTTTATTGCGTCACCATGGCCGCACCTTGCGCACCGTCGCACGCTGCACCATCACTGAATGGTTCGCGCATCGCGACAGCAGCAAGGGCGCCGCCCTCGCCTTTTATACGGCGTTTTCGATCGCCCCGATCCTGGTGCTGGTGATCGCCATTGCCGGCCTGTTTTACGGCCAGCAAGCGGCGCAGGGGGAATTGTTCGGCCAGCTGGAAGGCTTGATGGGGGCGCGCGGCGCCGAAGCGCTGCAGGCGATCCTGGCCGGCGCGCGCAACCATGACGACGGTCTGCTGGCCACCTTCGTCGCCGGCGTGCTGCTGCTGTTTGGCGCCACCACCGTGTTTGCGGAATTGAAAGCCAGCCTCGATGAAATCTGGCAATTGCCGCCGCTGCAACAAGGCTCCTTGTGGGAGTCGCTGCGCACCCGCTTATTGTCATTCGGCATGGTGCTGGTGCTGGGCTTTTTATTGCTGGTGTCGCTGGTGGTCAGCGCCGCGCTGGCCATGCTGGAAAAATTCTGGCAAGGCCACTGGGGCAACACCACCATGCTGTTAAACGGGTTGAACTGGGTCATCAGTTTTGTCGTGATTGCCGCCATGTTTGGCGTGATCTACAAAATGCTGCCCCGTATCACGCTGTCATGGCACGACGTCATAATCGGCGCGCTCGGCACGGCCGCCCTGTTCACGCTCGGCAAATTTGCGATTGGCGCGTATATCGGCAACAGCGGCGTGGCCGACAGCTTCGGCGCGGCCGGCTCGCTGATTGCCTTGCTGCTGTGGGTCTATTATTCGGCGCAGATCTTTTTCCTGGGCGCGGAATTCGCGCGCCAGTATGCGCTGCAACTGGGCAGCCTGAAACACCATCCGCACCATCCGCAGGATGCGCAGGATGCGCAGGGCGACTTGACGACGGAGTGAAGCCTTCAGGACTTTACTCGCCCAGTAACTCGGCGACGATCTCCATGCCCTCGATGCGCTCGGCCACCACCTTGACAATGACGATCAACGGCACGCCCAGCAGCAAGCCCCAGACGCCCCACAGCCAGCCCCAGAACAGCAGGCTGACAAACACGGCGGCCGGATTCATGCGGGCGATCTTGCCCGTCATCCAGGTGGTCACGAAGGTGCCGACCAGGGTCGCGATACCGAGCGAGGCGCCCGCCACCAGCAACACCATTTGCAGCGATTCAAATTGCAGAAAGGCCACCAGGCCGGTCGCGCTGGTGACCAGCAACGGCCCGAAGTACGGCATGATGTGCAGCAGGCCGGCCACGATGGCCCACGCCCCCGCGTTCTCCAGGCCGATGGCCTGCAAGGCCAGCCACGTCAGCAGCGCCAGCAAGGCGTTGGTCACCAGCAGCATGAACATATAGCGCTGGATCGAGCTGTTGATGTCTTCCAGGATGTGTACCGTGACTTTTTTCCGGGTCAGCGACGGACCGGTCAACTTGACCAGTTTGCGCTTGAAGGTATCGCCCGACAGCAACAGAAAAAACACCAGGAAGATCACCATCGTGGCCTGGGACAGCAAACCGGCCAGGCTCATCGAGCCGGCCCACACCCAATCGATGACCTTGATGCCGCCGCTGTCCGTCGGCGTTTTGCGGGCGGCGGGCTTGCGCGCGCCGCCGCCCGAGGCGGCTTGTTCGATTTCATTGGCGACGGCCTGAATCCGCTCCAGCGTGCTGGGGCCGGTCCCCAGTTTGGTCCGCAACAGCGTCGATACCTTGTGGGTGACGATCGGCAATTCTTCCATAATGTTCTGGAATTCCCCGTGCAGCCGCGACGCGCCAAAGGCCGACCCGCACAGGATCGCCGCCGTCACCAGCGTGGCGCCCAGCGGGCGCGCGATACGCCGCCGTTCCAGCCAGTACACCACGGGATTGAGCGTATACGACATCAGGATGCCCAGCAGCAGCGGCACCAGAAAGGCACGCGACCATTGCAGCGCATACAGGAAGGCCACGGTGGCAATCACGCCCAGCGCCAGGCCACGGACATGCACGTGCAGCGGCAGCCGTTCCAGTGCGGCGGGCTCGCCGCCGGTGGCGGTGGTGCCCATGGATGCGGACTCGGGTGTCGATGCGGCGGCGGGCTCGGAGGGCGACGCGGCGGCCGACTCGGAAGGGGGAGCGACAGGGATCATGGTCATCAGGCGGGACCGGGCGGTCCCGCAGCGCGGTGCTTACTTCACGCGGATATCGTTTTTGACTTCCTTCACGCCTTTGACGCCACGGGCAATTTCGCCGGCGCGCGTGATGTCGGCGGGCTGCGCCACAAAACCGCTCAGTTGCACCGTGCCCTTGAAGGTTTCGACGTTGATTTCGGTGGATTTCAAGCTCGGCTCATTGAAGATGCTGGCCTTGACCTTGGTGGTCAACATCGAATCATCGACATATTCACCAGTGCTTTCCTTGGTTGGCGTGGAAGCACAGCCCACGACCGCCAAAGCGGTGGTGGCGGTAAAGACGGCAGCAGCAAATTTTTGGGCAAATTTCATGATAAGACTCCTTGGTTAGTGCTCGTCTGAGCAATCTGCCGGCACGCAGGCGGTGCCGGAACTGAGGGCCAGCTGTGGGCCGTTGATGCACAGTGTCGGACAGTTGCGCCCCTTCATCTGTACGCTACCGTACACAGTACGCGCGCCGAGAACAGCGTGCGTCACCGCACAGACCCTCATCAGGTTGCTCACTAAGCTGGTGACATCCTCACCAGGAAACAGGAGAACAACAATGAAGACAACCCAGACACTGGCGGCACTGATGATGGCCACGTCCGCCCTGATGACCGGCTGCGCGAGCAGCCCGGTGCAATCAACCAATTATTCGTCGATGGGCAATGCCGCCACCTACGGCACCATTGAATCGATCCAGATGGTGCGCCTCGATCCGTCGACCAGCGGCGTGGGTGCCGTGACGGGCGGCCTGGTTGGCGCGCTGGTGGGCAACCAGATCGGTTCCGGCGGTGGCCGCGCCGCCGCCACGGCCGCCGGCGCGATCGGCGGTGCCGTGGTCGGCAACAGCGTCGAGCGTGACCGCAACCAGCCGCACGATGCGTACCAGATCACGGTGCGCATGGACAACGGCGACTACCGCACCATCAACCAGGACAGCGTATATGACCTGCGCGCCGGCAACCGCGTGCGCGTGGTCGACGGCCGGGTCTATCGCTATTAAGCCGCC
Source organism: Burkholderiaceae bacterium (assembly GCA_019751755.1). Taxonomy (GTDB): domain Bacteria; phylum Pseudomonadota; class Gammaproteobacteria; order Burkholderiales; family Burkholderiaceae_D; genus Rugamonas. Next base: position 32,674 of record JAIENA010000233.1, read on the forward strand.
ACCAGGGAGACGCCATGGGCACCATCTTGCTGATTTTGCTGGTCCTGGTTGTATTGGGCGCACTGCCGGCCTGGCCGCACAGCCGCAACTGGGGTTATGCCCCGAGCGGCATCGCCGGCATCATTGTGCTGGTGTTGCTGGTCATGCTGCTGACCGGACGGTTATAGGAGACTGACATGAACCAGTTCGTTGTGGCGGCCTTGCTGGCCGCCTGCTGCGCCGCACAGGCGCAAACCACGCCGCCCGAGGTGGCGCTCCAGCAGCGGCAAGCGCTGCGCCATGGCGAACCGGCCCGCTGGTACCAGGCCGACCGCTCCACGGCCGCCCAATTGCGCACCTTGCGCAAGGAAATCACGGCCGCCTATGCGGAAGCAAAAACCGGCTGCCGCAACCTCGCCGCCAGCGAGCGCCGCGACTGCATGCAGGAAGCACGCGACACTTATACGGCCGACATGGGCAATCTGCGCGACCTGCATGACGCCGCCAACCGCATGGATACCAGCGTGTACGAAACCACGGGCCGCTGAGGCTGTATGCCGCGCCCAATAAAAAACGCCGCAAAATACTTCTGCGGCGTTTTTTATTGCAAGGCGCAAGTGCTAGGCACGTTGCTTGCGGCGAATCCAGAGGCCGGCGATGGCGGCGGCCACGCCGGCCAGCAAGACCGGCTTCACCAGCCGCCGGCGGACAATGAACGCGCCCGCCTTGATCGCATACGGCAAGATCTTCGGCAAGCTCAGTCCACTGGCCAGCCCGGCGACACCGGCCAGGCCACCGCCATGCTGCCCGCCGAGCAGGCTGCCAAAACGGTGGTGCAAGGCCCCCATCGCATGGTCAACGGCGCTGTGCATCAGCGCGTCCGGATGTAAGGCATAGGCCAATTGGCCCTTGGCATGGGCCACGCTGACGCGGTACAACTCGCCTTCGCGCACCAGCCGTTCTTTCGCCACGGCCAATGCCGCGCTGTCGGCATGTTTGCTCATCGAATCTCCTTGGACAGCGGATTACAGCAGCATTTCACGGTCGGCTTTCAATTCGGCCATGGTGACCGGCAGCGACAGTTTGTCCTGCCGCAGCATGGCGCGCGCGCCCATGATGAAAGCGATGGTGATCATAACGAACACCGCCGCCAATATCAGCAGGATTTTCCAGCCCATGGCTTCCCAGCACAGGAAGATAATGGTGGCCGTGGTAAAGGCAATCGCGAACCAGCCAGCCAGCAGCGCCAGCGCAAACACCACGGTCAGTTCGACCAGGTGGTTGCGCACTTCCGACAGTTCAAGCGCGGCCAGTTCCAGCCGCGACAACATCAGGCGCGCCGTGTTGCGGGCCACCGCCGACAGCGAGCCGATCAGGCCCGGTGGTGGTGGCTGTTCCATGTCGGGCATGTCAGGTGACGCCACCGGATCAGCGGCGACCCAGGATCACGCCCACCAGCAGGCCGACGCCGGCTGCCAGCGCGATCGAACGCCATGGGTTTTCCTTGACGTAGGCGTCGGTCGACTGGGCGACTTGCTTGCCGGCGGCGACCGCGCTTTGCTGGGCTTCGTGGGCCTTGGCCAGTGCCGTGTCCAGCGCACGCATGCCGCGGCCGCGCAATTCCTCGGCTTTTTCGCCCGTCAGCGCCGTGGCGGCCGTGAACAGCGCTTGCGCGTCCTTGACCAGGGTTTTGACATCGTTGTTCACGGTACTGATGTTGTTTTCCAGCATGATGAGCTCCTCAGTTGGGGGTTTCGAAAACAGTGCTACGCAGTCGGGCGAATCGGCTATTCAAGCAGATCACGCATATCGTCGGCATGTTCTTCCTCCACGGCCATGATCTTGATCAATAACTGGCGCGTGGTCGGATCGGATTCGCCGATCTGCTCGATCATCTGACGGTACGATTCAATCGCGATCCGCTCAGCGATCAGGTTGGCGCGCACCATGGTTTGCACCTCCCCGGACTCATCATACTCGGCATGGCTACGCTCAAGCAATGTTGCCGGATTGAAATCTGGTTCGCCATTGAGCTGAATGATACGCTCCGCCAGCCAGTCCGCATGTTCCTGTTCCTGCTGTGCATGTTCGAGGAATTCCGCCTTGATGGCAGCATTCTGCAAGCCCGTCACCGTGTAATAGTGCCGCTGATAGCGCAGAATGCAGACCAGTTCGGTCGCCAGCGCACCGTTCAGCAGGCCGATGACTTCCTCGCGGTTGCCTTTGTAGCCGGCCGTCACCGGGCCATCGGCCAGGTTTTGTGCGGCTTGCCTGATCGCATTGGTGTCAAGGCCGGCCAATGTGGATATCGTTGATGCTGCCATTGTTCTCTCCTCAAAAAATCAACGTCGTGCATTGATGGCGCGGCCCGCATCGGACAGCACGATTTCAACCCGGCGGTTCAACTGGCGGTCGGCCGAATTGCCATTGCCGGCGACCGGATACGCTTCGCCGTAGCCCCGGGTACTGATGCGGGTGCCTTCAACGCCCATGGTCATCAGCGCGCCGCGCACCGATTCGGCGCGGCGCTGCGACAGCATCAGGTTGTGGTCCTCGCTGCCGGTGCTGTCGGTAAAGCCCTCCACCATGACATTGCGGTCCGGATGCTCACGCATCACATCGGCCAGCTTTTGCAGGATCTGCATGCCGCCCGCCGTCAACTGGGACTGGTCGACATTGAACAGCACGTCGCCCATCGTCATCACGATGCCGCGCTCGGTCTGTTTGGCCTTCAGATCGGCCAGTTGGGCCGCCAGGGCCTCCGCCTGGGCTTGCGCATCGCGTGTGGCGGCGGCCTGATTTTGTGCCGCCATGCGGGCGGCGTCGGCTTGCGCGTTGGCCTGTTCGGCGCTGCGTTTGGCGCTGTCCGCCTCCATGTTGGCCTGTTCGGCGCTGCGCTTGGCGTTGTCCGCCTCCATGGTGCGCGCTTGCAGGCGGACCTGGTCGCGCTGGCGCGCCGCATCGGCGACCGACGCCTCAGCGGACTTTTGCTTGGCGACTTCCTGGGCGGTGGCAACGCGCTGCTTGGCGACATACGCCAGCTTGTCCACGTCGGTCTCGCTGTCCTTGCGCGCCGCCGCTTCATTGGCGAGGTCCAGCGCGGCCGTGGCCTGGCGCAGTTCCACCGCAGCATACTGCGCCACGGCCGGATTGCTTTGCGCCGCCATGTAATCGCCGCGCACCTGGTCCAGCATGCTGGTGGTGGTGGGCGCCGAGCTGCACGCGGACAGGGCAATCGCCAGCGCCAGCGCGGCCGGTTTGAGGAAGGATGGGTTCATCATGGTCTCCTTATTTCACAGTGGTGCTATTGGCGCGGTCCAGCTCTTCGCGCAGCACGCGGATGTTTTCCTGCAGCGCGTCGGCCGCCGCGGTGGCCTTGGCCGAACCGGCCTTGCTTTGCGCCAGTTTGGCGTCGGCCTGGGCCTGCATGGCCAGCTCGCGCGCCCGCTGGTAATCCTTGGCGGCCAGCGCCTGGTTGGCTTCCTGCATTTTGGCGCGGGCCGCCAGCATTTCCGCCGGCGCCGCGTCGGCGCCACCTGCGGATGCGGCGCTTTCCACTGCCGCGCGCGACACCGCCACATCGGCCGTGGCGGGCGCTTTCTGGCTGGCGCAGCCGGCCAGCAGCACGACGGCCAAGCCGCACAGGGCAGGCACGGTATGCATACGTGAGCTCATTGTTGTTCTCCTTCGGTTGATGGGTACAGACATTTATAAGCCCGATAAGAAACTTATTCAGTACGCTAACGCACATAGAATCCGGCCCCGGCGGTTGACGAGCACAGCGCGGCCAGCAACCATCGGGCCGCTGCCAACAGTGCGGATCCGCACAGAACCTCTGCACAGCGCCGGTTTATGCTGTCGCCGACACACCACGGAAAGGTTCTACAGATGACATTGCCACGCCGCAGCAAGATTGCCCTGGCTGTGGGCGGCGCCCTGATCGCCGTACCGGCCGCCGTCCTGATCGTGCTGCATCACTACGACTGGAACCGGGCCCGCCCCTGGCTCAATGACAAGGCCAGCGCGGCAATCGGCCGCCCGTTTGCGATCCACGGCAAGCTGTCGCTGCGCTGGGAAAAACAGAACGTGCCGGAGCGCGAGCGCAGCTGGCGCGACGCGCTACCGTGGCCGCACCTGGTGGCGCGCGACATCCACATTGGCAACCCCGCCACCATGCGGGCGGCCCATGCCGACTTGCCGCCCGAGATGGCCAGCGTCAGCGAATTTTCTTTCTCGCTGAACCCGTTCGCCTTGCTCCATCAACAGATTGCCATTCCCGTCCTGCGTTTCGAAGCACCGGCGCTGTGGCTGCGCAGGACCGCCGACGGCGCCAACAACTGGAGCTTCGACCAGAAAGACCAGCCCTCGCCCTGGCAGCTGGATGTACAGCGCGTGGTGTTCAATCAGGGCGTCGTGCATTACCGCGATGATGTGGCGCAAGCCGACGCCCGCGCCGACATCGACACCATCAATGCCGATCCGGCCTATGGCGTATCGTGGCGTTTGAAGGGAACGTGGCGGGGCGCGCCCGTGTCCGGCCATGGCAAGGCCGGGGCGGTGCTGTCATTGCAACAGCAAACCACGCCCTACCCGCTGATGGCCGATGTCAACCTGGGCGGCACCCGGATTGCCGTCGAAGGCACACTGACCAAGCCCAACGCGCTGGCCGCGCTCGACATGCGACTGCAATTGTCGGCGCCCAGCATGGCGCGGCTGTATGCGCTGACCGGCATCGTGTTGCCGGAAACCCCGCCCTTTGCCACTGCCGGCCATTTGCGCGCCACGTTGGGCAAGGACGGCGGGCACTACGTGTACGATCAATTCACCGGCAAGGTCGGTTCCAGCGATGTCCAGGGCCACCTGGAATACCAGCAAAAAAAGCCACGCGGCTACCTCAGTGGCACGATGTCGTCGAAGTTGCTGCAATTTGCCGACCTCGGCCCGCTGGTCGGCGCCGACTCCAACGCCAGCAAGCAGGCGCGCGGCTTGCCGGCCGTGCAACCGACCAACAAGGTGCTGCCGGTGGAGCCCTTCAAGACCGAGCGCTGGAGCAGCATCGATGCCGACGTCAGCGTCAAGGCCGAGCGCATCGTGCGCGAAAAACAGCTGCCGATCGCCAACCTGTACACCGAGTTCCATTTGAAGGATGGCGTGCTGGCGCTGACGCCGCTGCAATTCGACTGGGCCGGCGGCACCCTGCACGCCAGCGTCAAGCTCGATGGCAGCAACACCCGGGTCAAGCAGGCGATTGCGGCGCAACTCACGGCCAGCGCGCGCCAGGTGAAATTGCGCGACTTGTTCCCCACGCTGCCCGACCTGAAAGCCAGCGTGGGCGAAATCAATGGCGACGCGTCGCTGTCGGCCACTGGCAACTCGGTAGCCACGCTGCTGGCCAGTTCCAACGGCGAAGTCAAGGCGCTGATCAACCAGGGCAGCATCAGCAAGCTGTTGCTGGAACAAATGGGCCTGAACCTGGGCAACGTGGTGCTGACCAAGCTGACCGGCGACAAGCAAGTCAAACTGCATTGCATGGCGGCTGATTTCAAGGTCACCGACGGCAAGGCGCAGGCGCGCCAGTTCATCGTCGACACCGAGGATGCGACCGTGCACGTGACGGGCAGCGTCGACCTGGCGACGGAAAAGCTCGACTTCACCATGAAACCCGACAGCAAGGGCTTGCGCATCCTGACCTTGCGCTCGCCGATCCACCTGACTGGCACCTTCAAGGATCCGGACGTCAGCATCGACAAGAAGGCGCTAGCCTTGAAGGCCGGCGGTGCCGTGGCGCTGGCCGTGGTGGCGGCCCCGGCCGCAGCGCTGCTGCCGCTGATCAACACCGGACCGGACCAGGACAGCGCCTGCGCCACGCTGCTGGCGCAGGCCCGCGTACCACCGAAAGCGCCACCGCCGAGCAAGCAAGCCAAATAATGCAGGCCCAATCATGCACGCCCAATCATGCCGGCGCAATTGTGCTGGCGCGTTAAATGGCGTACAGAACGTTTTTATATCGGCCGCTACAGTGTTGCTGTCCGTGATAACAACTGGAGCACACCATGCAATCGATCAAAATCCTCGCGGCCATCGCCGCCTTCCTGTCGCTGGGCGCTTGCTCGAACATGACGCAACAGGATAAAAACACCGCCATCGGCGCCGCCGTGGGCGGTGTGGCCGGGTCGGTCCTGACTGGCGGCAGCACGGCCGGTGCGGTCGGCGGCGCGGCGGTCGGCGGCGTGATCGGCAACCAGGTCAACAAGCCGCCACGCTGACCACGCCGGCGCCAAGCCAAGCCCGCCGAGAGTGGCGGGCTTTTTCGGCATTGCGGTACTACAGGAACACGTTGCCCATGCCGATGCTGCCGCTGTCCTTGACCAGTTCATAGCAGCGGCACGACACGGCTTCCAGTCCGGCCGAATCAAGGATTTCGATATTGCCACGGCTATAGGAAATCAAGCCCTGCTGCTGCAAGGCGCTGGCCGCCTTGGTCACGCCAACCCGCCGTACACCCAGCGCGTGCGCCAGGAATTCATGGGTCAGGTGGAATTTCCCGGACTGCAGGCGGTCGCGCGTGATCAGCAGCGAGCGCGCCAGGCGCGCCTCCAGCACATGAAACCGGCTGCACACGGCGATCTGGATCGCCTGCGCCAGCAAGGTATCGGTATAGCGGTACAACAATTGCCGCAGCGATTCCATGCGCGCGAATTGCTGGCAGAAGTCGGCCGCATGGATGCGCGTGGCGCCGCCGGCGCGCTGCACCACCGCGCGCACCTGCGCCAGCTGGTGGCCCAGCGCAACGGACGAGCCGATCATGCCTTCGCGCCCGATCGCCCCCACTTCCAGCGTCATGCGCCCTTCCGCCACGGCCAGCAGCGAAATCAGGCTATCGGTGGGGAAATAAATCGATTCAATCGCCTGGCCTGGTTCATACAGCACCTCGCCCGTGTCCATGTGCACGCTGTCGCACAGGGTTTCCAGGTGCAACCAGTCTTCTTCGGGCAGGCTGCCCAGCAAGCGGTTGCCGGCCATCGGCGGCGGCAACGGGCTGGCGGGAGGGTGAAGGTGGGTGAGGTTCATGGCTCCCAAGGGTAAAGCGAGGCCCACCCCATGTATGTACGGTGACGCACCGAACCGCAAGGGCCGCAGCGGGACACCGGAGGACAAGCAGGCTGGCGGCCGGAGCTTTTGATGGCTTTTCTAGCGAGAAATGTTGCATTCTTGCAGATTCAAGCCACAGCGTGTGATGCCGCACAGAGCCGTGCGGTCGCAGGCCCGCACAATCAGTCCATCAACCTCACCCGCGGAGAACATCATGGACAAGCTGTTATGGGCGTGGAGCATCCTGGCCGGCTTGATGCTGGCGCGGCTGGGGTATAACGAATTGGCGATGCCGCAAACCGCGTCGCCGGAAATCACCGCCACTTTACTGCTGACGGGCGGCCTGTTGACGGGTCTGATCGGCGCAACCGGACTGTGCGGCTTGCTGGGCTGGGTGCTGCCTCGCACCGCCGAACACGGCGGCGAATAATCCCCGTTGCACACTGTACGGCAACGTACAGATGGCACGGAAGCCCGAACCGATAATGAAACCTCCAGAAACCTTCGATTCGAGAGGACATTATCATGCTCTATACCATCGCGGTTGTATTGCTTATCCTGTGGCTGCTGGGGATCGTCACGTCGTACACCATCGGCGGCTTCATCCACATACTGCTGGTCGTGGCCATCATCATGGTGCTGCTGCGCCTGATTAGCGGACGCGGCATATAGTGCCCACACATGCCCGCGAGTGTCCGCTAGTGCCCGCCGCCGCAGCCGTGTATGCTGGCAACTCCCGATGATCAGGAGTTGTCATGCCCCGCTTTCCACACTTGGCCGCAGCCGCTGCGGCCGCCACCCTCTTGCTGTCCCACCCCGCCCTGGCGGCCGATACCATGCGTGCCGGCTTGTGGGAAATGACCAATACCATCAAGTCAGGCAGCAGTCAGACCATGGCCGCGATGGCCGAGGCGCAAAAGCAGATGGCGGCCATGACGCCGGAACAACGCAAGATGATCGACGCCTTGATGGCCAAGCAAGGCGTCGGCATGTCGATGGGCGGCGACGGCAGCGTGAAAATCAGCTATTGCGTGACACCGGAAATGGCGGCCCGGCGCGAACTGCCGACCGGCCAGCAGGGCCAGTGCACCAGCAACTCGACGCCCACCGCCAGCGGCATGAACGTCAACTTCACCTGCGCCAATCCGCCCTCCAGCGGCAGTGGCCAGGTCACGCTGGTGGGCGATACCGCGTTCACCACCACCATGCGCGTCACCAGCAGCGCGCGCGGCAAGCCGGAAACCTTGACGGTCGATGGCACGGGCCGCTGGCTGGCGGCCGATTGCGGCACCAAGACCCCGGCCAAGCCCTCCAGCAAATAACGCGGCGACACAGACCAGGCAGCTCAGAACGCATGGCGCAGCACTATGGTCAGCGCGCGGTTGCCACGGCCCCGATCCGCCGCATTGCCAACCGTATACCGGGCGCCATTGCGGTGATCGATCTTGCCGAAGGCCGTATACAGGCTGGTGCGTTTTGATAGCGCGTACGCCACGCCGGCCGCCAGTTGGGTCACATCGCGGTTGGCCTGCGAACGGTCATCCTGGTGCAGATACGACAGCAGGAAGGTGGCATTGCCGTAGGGGATGGCCAGGCCCGCCAGCAGGTCGCGGCTGCGGTCCGTCAACGCCGGCACCACCAGCGTGCCGTAGGGCGCCACCGGGTCATAGGGTGCGCTGCCGAAGCCCCGGTTGACACCAAAACCGGCATACACGGTGGCATGGCGCAGCGCCAGATTGGCGGCAATCAGCGTATTGCGCGATGCGTTATCGACCATCGGCACCACCCCGGTGGCGTCGGACAGATTGACGCGCCGCTGGTGCGCAACGCGCACCGTCAACGGCGCCTGTTCAAAGCCGATCACGGCGCCATAGGCGCGGTTGAATTGGTTGCTGAAAGCCGATTCGCCAAAGCTGTAGAGCGCGCCCGCGCTCCAGCCGCGCACGGTGGGCGTCACATACTTGACGATGTGATCGACGCGCCACACGGCGGGGCCCGCCAGGTTGGTGGCGGCGCCGGACATCGCGCCGTGGAACGGATCGGCCACACCGGCCAGCGCTTCATATAGCAGGCTGTACTGGCGGCCCAGGGTCAACACGCCGCTGGCGATGCGGTGGGCGGCGCACGGCGCGGCGCAGCCGCGTTCGACCACCACCCCGGCGTCCAGCGTACCGTACACGGTGCTGGCCGGCGGGTTTTGCGCCATGGCCGGCAGCGAGGTCAGCAGCGAGGTCAATAACACCATCATCGAGTGCGGGGTCTTCATGATGCCCCCAGCTTAACTCTGCGGCGGGGTGACATTCTGTGCGCGCACACACACTGGAGCAGCCGACCGCAGCGGTGTGAACCATGCGCCAACCATGCGCCAACAATAGCTGAGTTGCAACACAATGGGGCCATCGCCCGCGATCCGCGCGGGCCATCGCACGACAGGGAGATCACGATGGATATCCGGCGCTGGCGCTACTGGCTCGCCCTCTTGAGCACATGCTGGTCGCTGCTCGCCTGTGCGTCGCTGCCCACCGTGGCGCCGGACGCGCTGACGCCCGCCGGCGCCGCACGCATCGAAACCGCCAGCGGCAAGGTGGCGGCACCGGCCGCCCTGGCGCTGCTGAAAAAGCGCTGGGCCAAGGGGGCGCTGGACCTGGCCCAGCAAGCGGCACTGGAAGAAGCCGCGACCGGCGTGCCGCTGATCGCCGGCAACAAGGTGGAGCTGCTGTTCGACGGCCCGCAAACCATGAACGCGATGATGCACGCCATGACACAGGCGAAAAACCACATCAATTTCGAAACCTATATCTTCGACCAGGATGCGCTGGGCGAACAGTTCGCCAGCCTGTTGCTGGACAAGCAGCGCCAGGGCGTCACCGTCAACATCCTGTACGACAGCGTCGGCACGCTCGGCGTGCCGCAAGCGTTTTTTGAGCGCATGCGCGCCGGCGGCATCCGGCTGGTGGCATTCAACCCCGTCAACCCCGCCAAGGTGCGCGGCAATGGCTGGCAAGTCAACCACCGCGACCACCGCAAGATCCTGATTGTCGATGGCAAGGTCGCTTTTACCGGCGGCGTCAATATCAGCGACACCTATGCCAAGAGTTCGCCATTCCGCTCCAAGCAGCGCGCCACCGATGCCACCCAAGTCGGCTGGCGCGACACCCATGTGCGCATTGAAGGGCCGGCCGTGGCGGCCTTCCAGTGGCTGTTCATCCAGGCCTGGGCCGGCCAGGACGCCGACGATTTACGCGATGCGCACTATTTCCCGCCCCTGTCGGTGGCGGGCGAGCGCATCGTGCGGGTCCTGGGCAGCAGTCCGGGTGGCCAGTTTGAAATCTACAAGGCGTATTCACTGGCGATCCAGGAAGCCAGGAAGTCGATCCACATCACGATGGCGTATTTTGTGCCGGACCAGCAAACACTCGACGCCTTGAAGGACGCCGCGCAACGCGGGGTCGATGTGCGCATCGTGCTGCCCGGCATATCGGACAGCGGCCTGGTGTTCCACGCGGGGCGCGCGTTTTACGACGACCTGCTGTCGTCCGGCGTGAAAATCCATGAGTTGAAACTGGCCGTGCTGCACGCGAAAACCGCCGTTATCGACGGCGTCTGGTCGACCGTCGGCTCGACCAACCTCGACACCCGCAGCTTCCTGCACAACAGCGAAGTCAGCGTCATCGTCATCGGCGCCGGCTTTGGCGGGGAAATGGAGCGGGCGTTCCAGGAAGATATAAAAAACTCCACCGAGATCACGCTCGAGGCCTGGCGCGCGCGGCCGTGGCGCCTGCGCTTCAAGGAATGGTCAGCGCGGATCTGGGATTATTGGCTATAGTGGCTAAGTGGCTATAGTGGCTGTGCTCGCCGCGCGGCGTCACCCGCAGTGTTCCGGTTTCCACGCATCGCCGCGCCGGCAAAACGTTTCCTTGGCGGCCGGCACGAAATCCGCGCCATCCCAGCGGTAGCGTTCCACCTGCACCCGGCCCTTTTCCACCCGCAGCACATTGAAGGAATTGTCCTCGCCGCGGGTGCGCGTCGACGTCGCCGTGCCGGCCTGCACGGCCAGCGCGGCATAGCCGGTGATCGGGTAGCGCTCATCGCTGCTGCCGGCGTGGCTGGTGTGGACATGGCCGGCCAGCAGCAGATCGACGCCACAGCCGGCAAACGCCTGCATCGCCATCGGCGCGCGGTCCACCAGGTGCGCCGCATCGAAATGGACCGGCAAGTCGAACGGGTGGTGCGTGACCACGATCCGGACCCGGTCGCCCGTCACGGCGCCAAAACGCTGCTGCAGCAAGGCCACCTGCTGCTGGTTGATGCGGCCATCCTTGATGGTCAGCGAGCGGGCGGTATTCATGCCCAGCACGGCAATTTCGTCATCGATATAAACCGGCGCCAGGTCATCGCTGACGTGCCGCCGGTACTTGTGCAACGGTGTCAAAAAGCGCGCCACGACATTGAACAGGGGGATGTCATGGTTGCCGGGCACCACGATTTGCGGGCCGGGCAAGGTGTCGAGCCAGGCCCTCGCTTGCTGGAACTGGTGGCTGCGGGCGCGCTGCGTCAAGTCGCCCGACACCACCACCAGGTTGGGCGCCAGCTGTTCGATGCAGGCGCGCAATGGCGCCAGCAAAGCCGCGTCGGTCCGCCCGAAATGCAAATCCGATAAATGCACGAGGGTACGCATGGTGTTCTCCGGGACTCAGCGTGGCACGATGCGCGGCACCATCACGGTCAGCGCACCGGGCCGGATCCGATACGCCAGCGGCGGCTGCATAACGGTAACTTCGCCATCGGTGGCCACGCGCAGGCGCGTTTTACGGGTATCGATGGTCAACTCACGCGCGGCGGCGACGTCGAAATCACGCTGCTGCGCCAGCCGTCCCATCAGCGCATGCCAGGCCAGCCGCACCAGGCCCAGCCGGGTGGGCCGCTGCGCCACATACAGGCTGAGCTGGCCTTCGTTCAGGCACGCGCGCTCGCCGATATTCAAGCCTTGCATCTGGTACGCATTGTTGCCGATAAAAACAAACGGCGTGCGGCGCGCATGGGCCACGCCATTGACTTCCAGCCGCACACTGAGAAAGGGATAGCGCTTCAGCACGGCCAGCGCGGCCCAGCCAAACGCCAGCCACTTGCCGCGCCCCAGGCGGCGCTGTTGGCGTTCACGGTCGCGCACGATATCCGGATACAGGCCCAGGCTGGAGTTGTTCAGGAAAATGCGGCCATTGACGTCACCGACATCGACCCGCATCGGCCTGCCCTGCGCCAGGTTGGCAATCGCATCATCGAGCGCGAGCGGGATCTTCAAATCCTTGGCAAAGTGGTTCAGGGTGCCCAGCGGCAGTACGCCGTAGCGGACCTCGGTATCCACCAGCACCGACGCCACCGCGTTGATGGTGCCATCGCCGCCGCCGGCGGCCACCAGCGTGACCCCGCGCGCCAGCGCCGCGCGGGCGGCGGCAATCAATTCTTCACCACTGTGCGCCAGCGTGATATCGGCCAGCAGCCCCTGGGCGGCAAATTTTTCATGCAATTGCTGCTGGAATTGGGCGCAATAGCCCAGTCCGGCGCCAGCATTGATGATGACCGCGACCGGCGTGCGTTTCTCCGTCGGTTTCTCCATCGGTTTCTCCATCGTCATAGCGGCCGCCCTTCACGCCGGCGGCGCCAGGTCGACACGCCGGTGATGCACACCGCCAGCCAGCCCACGCCTTCCAGCACGGCGCCCAGGATGTCGGTCGGATAGTGCGCGCCCAAATACATGCGGCTGGCCGCCACCAGCAAGACCATCAGCAGCGCGCCCGCCACCGCCAGCACGCGCGTACCGCGCCGCGCCGCCGTCATGACCAGGTACGACGCCAGCAAGCCGTAAAACAGTGTGGCGGAAGAGGTATGGCCACTGGGGAAACTATAGGTCGATAAACTCACAATGGGCTCCTCGAAGACGGGCCGGGCCCGTTGATACACCTGTTTCAGCACGACATTCAGCAGCATGCCGCCCGGCACCGCCAGCGCCAGTGCCAGCATCCAGTAGCGCTGCCCCTGGCGCCGCAGCCACCATAGCAGTGCGGCGGTCAGCAGCACCATGCCAGGCACACTGTGCACATGGGTAAAAGCCAGCATCAACGCCGTCAGCAGGCCATACGCGGGATCGCGCGCCAGCGCATGCAGCCACTGTGACACATGGACGTCGAACGCGGCCAACCCTTGCAAGCGCATCACATCGTCCGCCAGTTCGGCAAACAAGACCGTCGCGACCGCCAGCAACAGCCCCCCGGTCGTCAGGTGCAGGCCGAATTCCGACTCCGGCGCAAGGCGGGCTTCAATGAATCGCAGGAGGCGGCGGGTGGCGCGGGCAGGCAAGGTAGTCAAGGCAGTCAGGTGGGTGCGGCAGGCACCCCGTAGTGGTCAGATGGCGCCATGTTACCCGCCCCCTGCTCGCCGCGAAAGCGCTGCGCTGTGCGATTGTCGGCTGATCCCGCCGGGCTTGTCAGTATGCCAGCACACACAAGAAGTGTGGTCTATACGACAAATCAACTGATTTTCCATACAGCCTGTGTTTTTATACAGTAGTTGTGATACAGTGTTATCCATTGCAGCACACAACCTCACTCTCGAAGGAATAGCGATGACTTACCTCAATAGCAGCTTCGGCTCCCGTTTTGGCCTGGAATATGCCCCGACGTCTTTCCTGGCGCGCTTTGGCCGCCGCGAAGTGCTGGTCACCCGTGATTTCCGCAAACGCTTTTATACCGTCAACCCGATCATCGAGTGCGACACCGGTGTCCAGCCAGGCCACGTCGAAATCCTGCTGCTGCGCCGCTGGCTGCTGATCCTGTCGAAGGCGTCGATGCACTGATCGCTGCTGAGCGGAAGCTGCCAGCGCTGGCAGATCTGCTAAAGCTGCTGATATTGCTCGCGTAAGAAGTCGCGCAGCAACAGCACGGTCGGCGTCACTTGCGCCCGGTGCATGCACACCAAGTGCAGTGGCGTCGGCTCTCCCAGCCACTCCGGCAGCACCATCTGCAAACGGCCATGGCGCAGGTCTTCCGTCAGGTCCATGCGCGATTTGTAGACGATACCCTGCCCCGCCACGGCCCAGCGCCGCACCAGGTCGGCGTCGTCGGCACAGCGGTTGCCGTTCACTTGTATCGTCACGGGCACGCCGCCTTCGGGGGGGTAAAACGTCCAGCGGTTATGGACGATCTCGTCCAGCACATAGCACAGGCAATTGTGGCGCGCCAGATCCGCCAGCGACGCCGGCTTGCCATGCTTGCGCAGGTACTCCGGCGACGCCGCCAGGGCGCGCCGGTTATCCGGCGCGATCGGCATCGCCACCATGGTCGAGTCATCCTGGCGGCCATAGCGCAGCGCCAGGTCGACCGGCTGGCGGAACATGTCGGCCTGACGGTCGCTGATGCTGATCTGGTAATGCACCTCCGGATAGCGTGCCTGGAATTTATCGAGCCAGTACAACAAGGTATTGCGTCCCAGGTCGGACGGCATGGCGATCCGTAACAGGCCGCCCGGGGTTTCCTTGCGCTGCACCAGCTTGTCATGCCCCTCCTTGAGTTGGCGCAGCGCTTCGCGCGCATGCAGCAGGTAGTGCTCGCCCTCGTCGGTCAGACGCAGCCTGCGCGTGGTGCGCACGAACAGGCGCAATCCGAGCGTGCCTTCCAGCCGCTTGAGCGCGGCGGATGCCAGCGCCGGCGACATTTCCAGGGTGCGCGCCGCCGCCGACAAACTCCCTTCATCGGCCGTCCGCACAAATACCGTTAAATCATCAAGCCGCAACAATTATCAAAAATCCTTTGAAAGTGTTTCACTGTAAGCAGTCTTTTTCTGCGCTCCGAAATAAATCATGATACTCCCATCCCCACCACACATTCAGGAGTCTCCATGAAAGCCATCGCCTATCACGCCAGCCTGCCAATCGACCACGCCGACGCCCTGGTGGACATCGAACTGCCGGCGCCACACGTATCCGGCCGCGATCTGCTGGTCGAAGTCAAGGCCGTGTCGGTCAACCCGGTCGATACCAAAATCCGCCGCAATGTCGCCCCCGGCGAAGGCCAGGCCAAGGTACTGGGCTGGGATGCGGCCGGCATCGTCAAGGCGGTCGGTCCGGACGTGACCTTGTTCAAGGCCGGTGATGCAGTGTGGTATGCGGGCGACCTGACCCGTCCCGGCACCAACAGTGAATTGCACCTGGTCGATGAACGCATCGTCGGCCGCAAGCCCGCCAGCCTGGACTTTGGCCATGCCGCCGCCCTGCCACTGACGGCGATCACGGCCTGGGAAATGCTGTTCGACCGCCTGCAAGTGCCACGCACGCCGGAACGACGCAACGAAGCTATCCTGGTGATCGGCGCCGCCGGCGGCGTCGGCTCGATCCTGGTGCAACTGGCGCGCCAGTTGACCGGCCTGACCGTGATCGGCACCGCGTCGCGCGCCGATACGGCGGCCTGGGTCGAGCAATTGGGCGCGCACCATGTGATCGACCACGGCAAGCCGCTCAACGAGGAAATCGCCCGCCTCGGCCTGCCGCCGGTGAAATACGTGGCGGCGCTGACGCACACCGACCAACACTTTGGCGCGATTGTCGAGTTGATTGCGCCGCAGGGCAAACTGGCGCTGATCGACGATCCGGAGATGCTGGACGTGCGCGCCCTGAAACGCAAGAGCATCTCGCTGCACTGGGAACTGATGTTTACCCGCTCGATGTTCCAGACCGAGGACATGGCGCAGCAACATGCGCTGCTGAACGACGTGGCGGCGCTGGTCGACAGCGGCGTGCTGAAAACCACCGTCGGCGAACGCTTCGGCGCCATCAATGCCGCCAACCTGAAACGCGCGCACGCGCTGATTGAAAGCCACCGCGCCAAGGGCAAGATCGTGCTGGAAGGGTTTTAATCCAGGCGCCAGCGTGTACTTGACGTTGCGTGCACGCGACGCTGGCGATTCCGACCAAACCCCGTCAAAATGAACCACACGAAAGCTTTTCCTGGTTTCTATTAATGGAATTGCATCATCAACCGGGGATTTTGTTTAATTTGAAACAAAATCCCCGCATTGTTTGATTTGAGACAAATCAAAGCGGTTTATAAACAATTCGTCTTAATTTCCAAGCTAATTTGAATTTGTTCCTCTTGTTTTGCAAGTGCATAGTGGCCTCGCTGTCACTATTGACTTACAACTATTACAAGAGGGAACCATGTCTACTTTACCTCGCCGCACCCTGCTGGCGCTGGCCTGCGCCAGCATGGCCACCGCGTTCGCATCAGAAGCCGACCACCGCGAATTCGAAGCCACCCTGCACGCGCCCTACCGCACGCAAGCCCCGGCCAACGCGGCCGACCGCGACGCGCGCAGCTTTACGCTGGCGTTCAGCTATCCACACGTGCAACAGGCGCAAGCCGTGCACTGGCAACTGGAATTGATCACGCCCACCGGCGACGTGCTGCAACGCTGGGTTGGCGTCGAGGCTCTGCACACAGGCACGGTGCAAGTCAAAGTGGACTGGGATGGCCGCAGCGGCCGCGCCAGCCTGGCGGACGGCATTTACCAGGTGCGCCTGCGGGCCGTTTCGCTGGACGCGGCCGGCAGCCCCGCCGGCGCGCCCGAGGTCGCCGTGCCGCAGGCGCTGGCCCAGGGCGACGCCGAAGTGCATGAACAGGAATGGGAGCTGGCGCTGGGCCAGGCCCAGACGCCGGCCATGCCGGCCTTTAATGCCCTGCCGGCCGGCGCCAACAGCGCCGCCAAGGCCGCCAAACAAGCCAGGGAAGAGCGGGCGGCCGGGCACCAGGCCAGCGGCGCCGACAGCGCCGCGCCGCGCATGCGCCAAGGCGCCGTCGCGGCCACGGCCTCGCTGCCCTACACGGTGTATTACGGCAACTTGCACAGCCAGACCAACCACAGCGACGGCGGCGGCGCACTGGGTGCGTGCACCGGCGCCCAGGCCCCACAAAGCGCGGCGTTCGGCCCGACCGATGCCTACGCCTATGCCAAGGGCCGTGGCCTGGACTTCCTGATGACGTCCGAGCACAACCACATGTATGACGGCTCCGACAGCACCAACACCGCGGCCAATCCGGCCACCGCCAAGGCGCTGTACCAGTCAGGCCTGTCGGCGGCGGCCAGCTACAACGCGGCCAACCCGACGTTCCTCGGCATTTACGGTTTGGAATGGGGCGTCATCAACAATGGCGGCCACCTGAACATCCTCAATGCCAATGAACTGGTGGGTTGGGAAAGCAACAGCAGCGGCCAGTTGCTGGCCGATACGCTGGTGGCAAAAAACGATTACGCGTCGCTGTACACCCTGATGCGCCAGCGCGGCTGGCTGGGTCAGTTCAACCACCCGGAAAGCAGCGGCCAATTCCTCGTCAACGGCACCGCGCTCGGTTACAGCGCCGATGGCGACCAGGCCATGGCGCTGTGCGAAGTGTTGAACACGTCGGCGTTTTCCACCAACACCACGGAAACCGAAACCGGCCGCAGCACCTATGAAAGCGCCTGTAAGAAAGCGCTGGAAGCCGGCTTCCACGTGGCGTTTTCCACCAACCAGGATAACCACTGCGCCAACTGGGGCGCGTCGTACACCAACCGCACCGGCGTGCTGATCCCGACCGGCACGGCGCTGACGCAAGCCAGCTTCATGGATGCGATCCGTGCCCGCCGCGTGTTCGCCACCATGGACAAGACGTCGCAACTGGTGCTGACCGCCAATGGCCGCGTGATGGGCGAGCGCTTTGCCAACAATGGCGCACTGACGCTGAACGCGAACTTCGCCAGCAGCAGCGGCAAGACCGCGTCCACCGTGCAAATCTTTGAAGGCGTCCCGGGCCGCAATGGCACCGTGACGCAACTGGCGGCCAGCGCCAGCACCACCGTCACGCCGGCCAATGGCGAGCATTTTTATTACGCCAAAGTCACGCAAAACGATGGCAACATCCTGTGGTCGGCGCCGATCTGGGTGACCCAGGGCGGCACGCCGACCGACACCACGGCGCCACTGGTGTCGGCCTCGTCATCCGGCGGCAGCGGCACGATCACGCTGGCAGCCAACGCCAGCGACAACGTCGGCGTGACCAACGTGGAATTCTATGTGGACGGCGCACTCAAAGGCAGCGACAACACCGCGCCCTACGCGCTGGCCTTCAATTCCACCACGGTCGCCAACGGCAGCCACACCGTGACCGCCAAAGCCTATGACGCAGCCGGCAACAGCATGACGTCGGCCGGCGTCGCCTTCAGCGTCAACAACGTCAGCGCGCAGCAGTTGATCAGCAACAGCGGCTTTGAATCCGGCGGCGCGTCGTGGACCGCCACCAGCGGCGTCATCACCAGCGACGCCAGCCAGGCCGCGCGCAGCGGCACCTATAAGGCGTGGCTGAACGGCTACGGGTCGGCCCGCACCGACTCGCTGACCCAGCAAGTGGCGATTCCCGCCGGCGCGGCCAGCGCCAGCCTGTCGTTCTGGCTGAAAGTCGTCTCCGATGAAACCACCACCACGCAAGCGTATGACACGCTGAAGGTGCAAGTACGCAATACCAGCGGCGCGGTGCTGGCGACGTTGGCCACCTACTCGAACCTGAACAAGGGCGCCAGCTACGTGCAGCGCAGCTTCAACCTCGATGCGTACAAGGGGCAGACCGTGCGGATTTATTTTGAAGGGATCGAGGGCGCGACGGTGCAGACGTCGTTCTTGATCGATGATGTGACGGTGAACGTGCAGTAAGCCAGCGTAGCGGGGGCCGTCCGGCGGCTCCCGCCATTAATAAATGCCTGACAGCAACGATATTTATGACATAATCACGGCCATAGACTCAGCATCACACGGCAGCCGATTTCCATGTCTCACCGTTACGACCCCATCGAATTACTGGAATTGCTGGACTGGCAAGTCCAGACCAGTCTGCGCCACATTGTCGGCACTGTCATCATCGGCATTCTCGCCGGATGCTTGGTGGTGTTTGGCGAACACAGCCTAGAGCACGCACGCCCCTTGTTTTCCGTGATCGACCAGAATTACGGCATGTGGCAAAACGGTTTTGGCTTCGT
>JAIENA010000313.1 GCA_019751755.1 Burkholderiaceae bacterium
CAGCAGGTTATAGACCAGGTTCAGGTCCTCGCGCGCATAGGGCGCGATCGGGGCGGGCGTCGATACGTCGGGCGTCGCCACGTCGGGCGTCGATCCGGCGGCGGCGCCTGCCGGTGCGTTCTGGGCGGGCGAGGGCGTGCCGCTGTCGGCGGCGGCCGGCGTAGACTTGAAGCCCAGCAGGGTGAGCAGTTTCTTGAACATCGGTTATCAAAGCATGCGTGGAATCATCACCATGATACGGCATGCCGCGAAAAGTGAAAAAAAACCTTGAAACAGGACGGAAATGGATTAAGATATATCTTACTTCGATATATCTTATGGAGCTTAACCATGTTTCACCTGTTCAAAGGTCACCGTCATTCCCACCCTCATATGCACGGTCACGGCCAGTTTGGCCATCACCGCGGCGGCGGCGGGCGCGGGCCGAAAATGTTTGATTCCGGCGCGATGCGCTACGTTGTCCTGCACCTGATTGCGGAAAAGCCGCGCCATGGCTATGAAATTATCAAGGCGCTGGAAACCCGCACCGGCGGCAGTTATACCCCCAGCCCGGGCGCGATCTACCCGCTGATGGCCATGCTGTACGACATGGGGCATGTGTCGATTTCCCATGAAGGCGCGAAAAAACTGCACACGATTACCCCGGAAGGGCAAGCCTTCCTGGCCGAAAACCGGCAAATGGTCGATGCCGTGCTGGCGCGGCTGTCGGAACCGGCCGAGAGCGGTGGTGATTTGCGCACGTTGATGCATGCGCTGAAGGAAGCCGTGATCAGCCGCGCACGCGATGGCGCCGCCACCGAAACACGGCTCGAGGCGATCCGCGCTATCCTGCGCAAAGCCGCCACCGATATCCATGCACTTGATTAAAGGAGGTCTATGACTACCACTGAAACCACCACTGAATTTCCCCCGACACTGAGCCCGGCGCGCGAGCGCATCATCCTGTGGCTGCTGGCACTGATCCAGTTCACCGTCATCATGGACTTCATGGTCATGATGCCGCTGGCGCCGCAAATGATGGCGGCGTTTCAAATCGGCCCGGCCAAGGTGTCGGGCGCCGTCTCCATTTATTCCTGGTGCGCCGGTGCCTCCGGCCTGCTGGCCATGGCGTATATCGACCGCTTTGACCGCAAGCGCTTGCTGCTGGTGATGTTTGCCCTGTTTTCGCTGTCCAACCTGGCCTGCGCCGTGGCACCGAATTTCCACGTGCTGGTGCTGTCGCGCGCCTTTGCCGGCTTGACGGGCGGGGTGCTGGGCGCGATCGGCATGGCCATCATCAGCGACCTGGTGCCGCCGAACCGGCGTGGCGCCGCGACGGGCATCGTGATGACGTCGTTCAGCCTGGCCGCCGTGGCCGGGGTGCCGGCCGGAGTCATGCTGTCGGCACATTTTGGCTGGGCTTCCGCGTTTTATTTGCTGGTGCTGTTTTCGGTGCCGATCTGGTTTGTCGCGGCCAGCGTGCTGCCGTCGCTGACCGGCCATATGAAAGCCGCGCCGACGCCGCTGGCGCAAGTGCTGCCGGAGTTGGTGGGCATGTTCCGGGTGCCGGCGCATTTAAAGGCGTTTGGCTTGTCGGGCGTAAACATGGTGTCGGGCATGTTGATTATCCCGTTTATTTCACCGGTATTGGTGGCGAACTATGGCATCAAGCCGGCTGAAATCACCTGGGTCTACCTGGCCGGTGGCCTGGCGACGCTGGTGTCGGCGCGCCTGATCGGGGCCTGGTCGGACCGTGCCGGCAAACACCATGTCTATCGCTGCCTGGCCGGCTTCGCCGTGGTGCCGATGCTGATGCTGACGCACTTGCCGCACTGGCCGCTGTGGGGACTGGTGATGCTGTTCCCGCTGTTCATGGTGGTGGTGTCGGGGCGCGGGATTCCGCTGCAGGCCTTGCTGACCACCGTGCCGCATCCGTCGCGCCGTGGCGCTTTCCTCAGCGCCAATGCGGCGCTGATGCAGATCGGCACCGGCTGCGGCGCCATGATCGGTGGATTGATGCTGTCGACCGACGCGGCGGGCCAGATCGAAGGCTACGGCACGATCGGATGGGTGGCGGCGGCGTTGTCGGTGGTGACGTTGTTGTGGGTCGGTAAAGTGCAGGGCGCGCCGGCCGCACAGCCGATCAAGGGCGCCGCCTGAATTTGATAGGGTGCCGTCAGATGCCGGGGCCGCTGCGTTGCAGCGGCTTTTTTGCTTCGCGCCACTGCGCCAGGCTCAATACCGTGCCTTCGACATCGTCATCGACCAGGATGGTGCCATCGGACTGGCCGACCAGGAAGCTTTCCCAGCGCTGTGCCGCGTCGTCGCTATTCTCAATAAAGCTCAACTGGTAATAGCGCTTGCCGTCAAGTTCGCGCAGCTGGTCGTCGTATTCCATGATGGCGCCATGCGCCTTGCCGCCGGACGCGGTTTCAATCTGCTTGGACCACGCCTGCAATTCCGGCAAGGCCATCAATGTGGCCACTGCCTGGTCACGGTTCAGTGAAGCTTTGTGGGCTGGCGTGGCGTGGGCTGCGACCTGGGCCGCGACCGAGGCCTGCATCGCGTCGGCCAGCATGGCCGCCATCGGCGCCGCCGTCACGGGCGGAGCTTCCGGCGCTTGCGCGTGCTTGTTCCAGTACAGGTAATACCCGAGCAGGCCGGCCGCCAGAAAACCGGCCAGCGTGCCGGCGATGGCGGCGGGTCTCGTTGAATGCTTGGGTGTCGCCATGGGAAAGCCTGTGATGTCTAGCAGCGGCCATACTAAACCATGGGGTGGCGGCGCGGCAACCGGTACTTGCAGCGGTTAGCATTCCAGGCCGACCGGGCGCGCATCAGGCGCCGGTTTTGCACGCAACCGCTCCCGATAACGGGAACGGTGATGCGTGCATGCGGTCAGCGAGAGAATTTGCGGCGGGCGAAGCCCAGCATGCCAAGGCCCAGCAGCATGGTCGCCATGCTGGCCGGCTCCGGCACCGCCGTCAGCGAGACGTGGTCGAGCGAACCGCCGTAGCTGTCGCTGAGGCCGACGGCGGCAAACTTCAGCGTGCTGCTGTTCGCGGCTGCCATCAGGTCGAGTTCATAGACTTGCCATTGATTACCCTTGCCGCCCTGGCCGGTAAACACGCCCTGGGAGATGTCGTTCCAGAATACTTCGATCCCATTCGAGAGGGCGGACACACCTTCGCGCGGCGCATAGGCAAATTGCAGCGAGTAGTGAGCTGATGCCGTGGTCGCCAGGGTCTGGCTGATCCAGCTGTTGCCGGTGGTGTCCAGTTCGACAAAATTCTTGCCGTCGAAGGCGGAACCTGCAATATTGTTGCGCACTTCCACACCTTTCACGTCGGTCTTCCAGCCATTGATGCTGGAAGAAACGGTCCAGGTCCCATTCTGTAACGAGCTCGACTCAAAACCGCCGTTTGAAATCATGTCAATCGGGGTGGCGTAGGCAGACCCAGCCAATAACAACGCGGTCAGAGCGGCGAAAGGACGGGCAAGATGCATGAGGTTTTCCTGTTTAATATTGCAAATTAGAAATTATTGTTTCCCATTTGAATCTAATTATACAGAAGACTCCGCAAAAAAGCACAAGCGGACAGCCCCAAGGCGCTGCGATCACCAACGTCCGGCCAATAAAAAAAGCCTGCAAGGCGAACCTTGCAGGCTTTGTCAGCGCAAGCGCGTGACGGGATGATTACATCATGCCGTCCATGCCGCCCATGCCACCCATACCGCCCATGCCACCCATACCGCCGGCTGGCTTGTCTTCGGTTACTTCAGCCACCATGCAGTCGGTGGTCAGCATCAGGCTGGCCACGGACGCTGCGTTTTGCAGGGCCGAACGGGTTACTTTGGCTGGGTCCAGAACGCCCATTTCCACCATGTCGCCGTAGGTGCCGTTGGCGGCGTTGTAGCCGTAGTTGCCGGAACCGGCCAGCACGGCGTTCACCACGACGGACGATTCTTCGCCGGCGTTTTGAACGATCATGCGCAGTGGCTCTTCCATGGCGCGCAGAACGATCTTGATACCTGCGTCCTGGTCGGCGTTGTCGCCTTTCAGGTTGCTGATCGCAGCACGGGCACGCAGCAGGGCAACGCCGCCGCCTGGCACAATGCCTTCTTCCACGGCAGCGCGGGTCGCGTGCAGCGCATCTTCAACGCGTGCTTTTTTCTCTTTCATTTCGACTTCGGTGGCAGCGCCAACCTTGATCACGGCAACGCCGCCAGCCAGCTTGGCCACGCGCTCTTGCAGTTTTTCACGGTCGTAGTCCGAGGTCGCTTCTTCGATCTGCACGCGGATCTGTTTAACACGTGCCTGGATGTTCGACGCTTCGCCGGCGCCATCGATGACGATGGTGTTTTCTTTGCCGATTTCGATGCGCTTGGCTTGGCCCAGTTCGGCCAGGGTGACTTTGTCCAGGGTCAGGCCGACTTCTTCCGCCACCACTTGACCGCCGGTCAGGATCGCGATGTCTTCCAGCATGGCTTTGCGACGATCGCCGAAGCCAGGGGCTTTCACTGCGCAGGTTTTCAGAATGCCGCGGATGTTGTTGACCACCAGGGTCGCCAGCGCTTCGCCTTCGATGTCTTCAGCGATGATCAGCAGTGGACGGCCGGCTTTGGCAACTTGCTCCAGGGCTGGCAGCAGGTCACGGATGTTCGAGATTTTCTTGTCGCACAGCAGGACGAATGGATTGTCCAGGATGGCAACTTGCTTCTCTTGGTTGTTGATGAAGTATGGCGACAGGTAGCCGCGGTCGAACTGCATACCTTCAACGATGTCCAGCTCGTCGTTCAGCGACTTGCCGTCTTCCACGGTGATGACGCCTTCTTTGCCGACTTTTTCCATCGCTTCAGCGATACGCTCGCCGATCGAGTAGTCGGAGTTGGCCGAGATCGCGCCAACTTGAGCGATTTCTTTGGTGGTGGTGCATGGACGGGCCAGGGCGGCGATCTGCTCAACGGTGGCAGTCACGGCCTTGTCGATGCCGCGCTTCAGGTCCATTGGGTTCATGCCGGCGGCAACGAACTTCATGCCTTCGCGTACGATGGCCTGGGCCAGCACGGTTGCGGTGGTGGTGCCGTCGCCGGCGTTGTCGCTGGTTTTGGAAGCAACTTCCTTCACCATTTGCGCGCCCATGTTCTGCAGCTTGTCTTTCAGTTCGATCTCTTTTGCGACCGACACACCGTCTTTGGTGACGGTTGGGGCGCCGAACGAACGCTCCAGCACCACGTTGCGGCCTTTCGGGCCCAGGGTGACTTTAACGGCGTTAGCCAGGACATTTACGCCTTCAACCATCTTGGCGCGCGCTGCGTCGCCGAATACTACGTCTTTAGCTGCCATGTGTTTCTCCAGTGTTCAGTTCAGTATGTGGGGGTTGTAGCAAGTAATCGAAAAATTACTTGTTGACAACAGCCATGATGTCTTCTTCGCGCATAACCAGCAGCTCATCGCCGTCAACCTTGACAGCCTGGCCCGAGTATTTGCCGAACAGAACGCGGTCGCCCACTTTCACTTCCAGTGGACGCACTTTGCCGTCGTCCAGCACTTTGCCGTTGCCTACAGCCAGAACTTCGCCCTGGTCTGGTTTTTCAGCAGCAGCGTCAGGAATGATCAGACCGGATGCGGTCTTGGTTTCCTGGTCGAGACGCTTAACGATGACGCGATCGTGCAATGGACGCAGATTCATACAAAACTCCTTTAGATAGGGCAATGGATTTAGTGCTTTTGGAACCGTGGCCGGCGCACGCGCCTGGCCCTGTTCCCAAAATTCTTGTTAGCACTCTCGGCTAACGAGTGCCAATTATAGGGACGGTGTTTCGGTATTTCAAGGCGCGATCACAAAAGTATTTTATTTATGCGGTCGGCAAGGTCAGCCGGAAGCACACTTTTCCGGGGCCGGGATCGGCCAATGCCAGTGCGCCACCGTGGGCGCGGGCGATGTCGCGCGCCAGAGACAAACCCAGTCCGACGCCGGAAACACGGCGGCTATGGGCCTGGTCGGCGCGGTAAAAGCGGTCGAACAAGCGGTCCCAGTGCTCGGCGGCAATACCGTCCGAGGCATTGGAAATATCAATTTGCCAATTATCTCCGTCGATGCGGGCGGTCAGCGCGATCCAGCCGCCGGCCGTGCCATATTTGATGGCATTGCTGACCAGGTTGTGCAGCACCTGACCCAGTAATTCCGCATCGCCATTGACCATCAGTTGCGCCGGGACATCGAGCCGCACCGCGCGGCTGTCGTCCATCAGGCTGATATCGTCGGCCAGTTCCTCCAACTGCGGGCCGAGGTTGACGCGCGCCATCGGGATCTGCAACTGGCCCGCATCGGCGCGCGCCAGCAACAGCAGTTTGCGGATAATCGAATCGAGGCGGCGCACCTCATCGAGCATATTGGCCATACCTTGTTCCAGCGCCGGGTCGCTGGCGGCGCGGGCAAAGCTGCGTTCGAGCTCGCCTTGCAAGATCGTCAGCGGGGTTTTCAATTCATGCGCCGCGTCGCCGGAGAAGCGCATTGCTTGCTGGTAGCTGCGCTGCAGCCGGTCCAGCATGGCGTTGAAGACGGCAATCAGTTCGGCGAATTCGGGGTCTTCCTGTTGCGTCGAGACGCGTTGGTCCAGGTCCATCGCATTGATGCGCACCATCACGCCGGTCAGCCGCTGCAGCGGGCGCATGGTACTGCCGGCCAGGGTCCACGACAGCACGCCGATCAGCAGCACCAGGGCCGTCATCGCGCCGGCGAATCGGCCGAATGTGGCGCGTAACTGCTCGTCAAACTGGATATTGGTCAGGTTGCGGTTGGCACCGATCCATATCGTCAGCGGCCCGTTGGCGATCACGCCGACCCGCCAGCTGCCGTCATGGCTGTCCAGTGTTTGCGGGTCTTGCGCCGGCGTCGGCAGCCGCGCCGGTGTCAGTTCCGCCGGCCAGTCGCCGCTGCGATACAGTTCGCCGGCGTGGGCATGGCATATCCGCAGGATGGCGAAGCCTGAGGTCGATTCCGGCAGCGCGAAGCCGCTGAAGCTGGCATTGATGTGCGCGTCGATGGCCGACCAGGGCGGTGGCCGTTCCAGCTGGAATAGCGGACTGGCCAACTGGGCTGTCAGCATGCGGTCGACAATCCCGGCCCGGCGCTGCACGATGATATAGGTGCTGCACGCATACAGCACACTCATGGCGATCAGTGCAATGGAGGTCGAGGCCAGCGCGATGCGCAGGCGGAACGAGCGCAAGCGCGTCACACGCGCCAGCATGCGCGCCAGCAGCCGGTCGCCGGGCGTGTCGCCGGTGCTGGCGCCCCCGCTCATGGCGCTCCGTCAGGCTTGCGCAGCCGGTAGCCGACGCCGCGCACCGCTTCAATCGCCACGTGGTCCGGTAATTCCAGCTTTTTGCGCAGCCGCTGTATACACACGTCGACCATATTGGTCTGCGGTTCGAAATCGTAGCCCCAGACGTGTTCGAGGATTTGCGTGCGGGTGTACACGCGCCCCGGTGAACGCATCAGGTATTCCATTAAATTGAATTCGCGGCTGGTCAGTTCGACCGAACGACCATCGACTTCTGCCACGCGGCTCAGGCGGTCCAGCCGCACCGGGCCGACCGCCAGCATGTTTTGCCGTTCGCCGCTGACCCGGCGCAGCAAGGCGTGGATGCGGGCCAGCAACTCTTCCACATAAAACGGCTTGGCCAGGTAATCGTCGGCGCCCAGGTTCAAGCCCTGCAGCCGGTCATCGAGCTCGTTACGGGCGGTCAGCAGGATCACCGGCGTGTCGCGCCCTTCGCGGCGCATGGCTTTCAGGATCGATAAACCATCGCGGCCGGGCAGCATGATATCGAGCAGCACCACGTCGTAATCGCGGCTCAGCGCATAGTCATGACCCAGGTTGCCATCGTCGCAATGGTCGACCAGGAAGCCGTGTTCGCGCAATCCGGCGCAGACAAAGCTGGCGATGCGCTGTTCATCTTCAATCAGTAAGGCTTTCATTACGTTATTGTCGGGACCTTGTCCAGTCCCGTCAAATGACAAAGCTGTAATCTTTTTGTAATGCTTGTTATTGCTTTTGATTGTTTTAATACAACTTTGTTAAAACTATTCGGGAAGGAAGACAACCATGGGCTTAGGTAGCTGGTTCAGGAGGAAAATCATCAAACCCATCGAAAAAACGGTGGACAAGGTGGGGAACGCGATTAAGGACATGGGCGAGGGTTTTAACGACATCGGCGACTCCTTCGAAGAACTCGGCAAGGATATGGCCGCCGTCGCCAAGAAAATCACCGAACTGGGTTATGTCAAGAAGGACCTGGGCAACGGTGACAACAGCTACACCGCCAATGCGCTTGGCGCCAACATTATTCATGGCCAGGGCGGTAACGACAACATCACCGTGACGGCTGGCGCCTACAACAGTATCTATGGCGATGACGGCAATGATACGCTGACGATCAAGGTGGGCGGCTATAACGTGGTGGACGGCGGCAATGGCAACGATACGATTCTGATTAATGTCGGCGCCTATAACAAAGTCTCCGGTGGCAACGGCGACGACAAAGTCGTGGTGGCCGCCGGCGCGGCCGCCGATGTCGACCTGGGCGAAGGCAACAACATCCTGGGGATCAACTCGGCTTACAACGAGATCGACGGTGGTAATGGCCACGACAACGTCATCGCCAACGGTGGCTGGAACGACATCGAACTGCGCGGTGGCAACAACACCGTCGTCGCCAACGGCGGCGCCAACAAGGTCACCACCGGCGACGCCCATGACAACATCACCGTCAAAGGCGCCGCCAATATCGTCAATGCCGGCCATGGCAACAACACCGTCTATGCCGGCGGGGCGTCGAACAATATCGGTACCGGTAACGGCGACGATGCGGTGACGGCCGATGGCGCGAATAACGTCATCAACACCAATGGCGGCGCCGACCGCATCACCGTCAATGGCGCCAACAACCAGGTCAACGCTGGCGATGGCAACAACACCATTAAGGCCGAAGGCGGCCGCAACAAGATCACGGCCGGCGGCAACGACGACACCATCACCGCTGATGGCGTGTCCAATGAGATCAATGCTGGCCATGGCAGCAATAACGTGACCTTGAATGGCGCCAGCAATGTGCTGAACGCCGGTGACGGCGCCGATCGCGTGGTCGCCAACGCGGTGTCGAATGTCATCAATGTCGGCAATGGCAACAACGATGTCACCGTCAACGCCGCGTCCAACGTCGTCACCACCGGCAATGGCGCCGACAAGGTCGACGCCAAGGGCGGCCTCAACGTCATCAACAGCGGCGCCGGCAACGACTACGTCACCGCCATCGGCGGCCTGAACGTGGTCGATGCCGGCGCCGGCAAAGACACCGTGCTGGCGCTGGGCGGCGCCAATGGCGTCAACGCCAATGACGGCAACGACACCATCATCGTCGGCGGCGGCGCCAACGTCATCGTCGAGGGCGGTGGCGCCAGCACCGTGGTGGCGGGCGGGGCGCTCAATATCGTGTACACCGGCGGCGCCAACAACAAGGTCGGCG
This sequence comes from Burkholderiaceae bacterium, assembly GCA_019751755.1. Lineage (GTDB taxonomy): Bacteria > Pseudomonadota > Gammaproteobacteria > Burkholderiales > Burkholderiaceae_D > Rugamonas. The sequence goes on from JAIENA010000313.1 coordinate 9,512, forward strand.
CGTTGGGTAATACCAATGCCCTGATCAGTAACCAGGGCGGCAACCTGCAGGCGGCCGTCGGCGTCAACAATGTCGTGGTCTCCAACGGCGCCAATAACATCACGCTTGGCCTGGGCTCGAGCAACCTGATCGCCACGGCGGTCGGCGGCAATACCACCGTCGCGGTCGGCAGTACCAACGTGGTGCTGACGGAGCTGGGTGGCATGGTCAAAGCGGCCACGGACGGCCTCGGTAAAGTGCTGGCCGACGTTATGCCAAGCAAGGAATCGGCCAAGGCCGTGACCAATGCCACCGCCAAGCTGACGGCCGCCATCAATAGCGGCAGCGGTGCCGACACCGTGGTGGCGGTGGGTGGCAGCAATGTGATTTACACCGGCGCCGGCAAGGATAGCGTGACGGCGGCTGGCGGCAACAATATCGTGCTGGCCAACGGTGGCGACAACATCACCACCGCGATCGGCGCCAATAATATCGTCGTCAACACCGCCGGCAATAACGTGGTGACGGCGGTCGGCGCCAACAACGTGCTGGTGACCGGCCTGGGTGAAGTCGTGGCCGATGTCTCGGCCAAACTGGGCAGCGCCGCCGGTGGCGTCACCAAGGCGGTGACATCCTTGATCGGCAAAACGCTGGCCAATACGGCCGGCAATGACGTGGTGACGGGCATCGGTTCCACCAACGTGGTGTATACGGGCGGTGGCAATGACGTGGTCACCGCCGTCGGCGCCAATAACGTGGTGTGGAGCGGCACCGGCAATGACGTCGTCACCGCCATCGGTGCGCACAACCTGCTGTGGGGCGATGCGGGCGCGGACACCATCACGGCAGCGGGTAGCGACAATCTGCTGGTCTCGGGTGATTACAAGGAAGTTGGCGCCACCGCCGTCGGTCTGGTTGATGCGATCGCGTCTGGCGTGGCCGCGACCGACCTGGTGGCGAAAGCCGGTCTGGCCGGCGCCGCGTCGAGCCAGACCGGGCGCGACACCATGACGGCGTTCGGCAAGAACAATGTGCTGGTCGGTGGCAGCGCCGCCACCACCGCCACCGCGCTCGGTGTCAACAACCTGATCGTCACCGGCGCGTCGAACGACGTGGTGACGTCGCTCGGCAGCAAGGCCGGTATTGTCACCGGCGCGGGCAATGACGTGGTCACCGCGATCGGCAGCTATGACGTGATCGTGGCGGGCGAAGGCAACAACGTGGTGACGGCGCTGGGCACGGCCAACATCATCGAAGGCGGCAGTGGTGATGATGTGCTGACTGCACTGGCGTTCGGTTCCGCCGCCAAGTCGGCCAGTGTCAACGGCAATCTGGTGGTGGCCGGCGATGGCAACAACGTCATCACCACGGTCGGCGTCGACAATGGCGTCATCGGCGGCAGTGGCAAGGATGTGCTGGTAATGGTGTCGTACGGCGGCTCCAACACCAAGACTTCCACCACGCAGTCGGGAGGTTCGCAGCAAACGACCGTCAGCACGCAATTGAACGTGGGCTGGACCGGCGCGGGTAACGACACGGCGGTGGTGTATGGCGACCATAACGTGGTGCTGGCCGACAGTGGCAACGATTTCCTGGTGGTGGTCAACGCGGGCAGCAAGCTGTCCTATAGCAGCACCACCAAGCAGAGCATCGGCGGTTCCGGTGTCTCGCCAACCACCAGCAGTACCAAGGTCAGCATCGATACCGGCATGAATTTCGTACACGCCGGCGATGGTAGCGACACCATGATCCTGGCCGGCAGCACCACCGTCGGCATGGGCGGCGCGGGCAGCGACCTGATTGTCTCGTCGGGCCAGAACAATATCGCGCTCGGTGGCGCCGGCAATGACACCATCATTGGCCTGGCCGAAGCCACGGTGTTCAACACGGCTGAAGCGCTGGTCGAAAGCGATTACGAAACCGCCGGCGACTGGGTCGGTGCGGCCAGCAACGCCAGCACCATCCGTTCCCAATACAATGCGCTGGGCAAGGGTGACTTGTCGAAGCTGAACCTGGTGGGCAATGTGATCCTCGGCGGCGACGGCGACGACATTATCTTTGCCAACAACGCCGGCACCTATGTTGGCGGTGGCAATGGTAATGACATCATGATGGGCATGGGCTGGGGCGTGATCGACCACCTGCTGGTCGGCAAGTCCAATAGCTTGAACGCGGCATGGTCTGATGCGGGCAAGGGCTTTGACGCCATCACCCAGTACCTGAACACCACCATGACCGATGAAATCAGCAAGGGCTGGAATGGTCTGTCAGCCTCGATGAAGGCGGAACTGGATAAAGCCACTGCCAACGCCGGCAAACTGGTGGACAGCTTGGGCAATGCGGGCAATTCAGCCATCTCGGCGGTAACCGGCGCCGCCGGTCTGTCGTCGGCCGACTTTGATATCGCCGCGCCGCTGAAGAGCGCCCTCAATGAAGGCAAGTCAGGGCTGACCAGCGCGATCAATGGTATCGCCAGCGGCGTCAATTATGTGGCCGACGTCGATGTGGGCAGCGCCTTGAGCACCTCGGTGGACTGGCTTGGCGATGCGTTGCAGACTGCATCGAATGCCAGCGGCAGTGGCGTCAACTGGCTGGGCAAGTACCTCGGCATCGATACCCACCTGCCCGAGTTCAAGGGCGCGGACTCCTTCATTGCCGGCTTCCTCGCGTACACGCTGGGCTACAAGTATGCCGACAATAACCGCCTGTGGGGTGGCGCCGGCGACGACACCATCTACAGCGGCATGGGTAACGATGACTTGCATGGCGGCGCCGGCAAGGATACCTATGTGATGTCGATGGGCGACGGCAAGGACGTGATCCATGACACCTCGGGCAGCGGCGATGTGCTGAAGTTTACGGCCAATAAGCTGTTCTCGACCGTCACCATGAGCGCGGCGAACGTGAAGGCGAACATTGATGGCAGCAACCTCGTCGTCAATTACGTCAGTGGCGGCAAGTCGTATGCGCAATTTACGGTCGAGGATTATGCCAAAGGCAGCTTCAGTGAGTTGGACCTGGTCGATGCATCGGGCAAGCAGGTCGCCGCGCTGGCGTTTGCGGACCTGGTCGCGCAGGCCGACAAGGGCGCCAGCCCGTACGACATGGCGTCGGTCTGGACTGAGGAGCGCCTGCATACGTTTGCCGACTTGCTGCAGGCTTCGATCACCGGTGGCGCCACTGGTGTGTCGCTGGTGGGTGTCAGTAACGGCTAATCAGCCGCGCATCATCGGTTGAACGCCGCTGACGTTAAGAAATACACCATCCCGCCAGGCGCGGGGTGGTGTATTTTTAGTATCATTTTGCGTGCGATGTTGAATGAAGGTTCGAATATGCGCGTCATGCACGTGTGACGGTTGACGCGGCTTTGCAAGGCATCCTATAGTGGCGGCATGATCTCAGATTTCCACGAACTTTCCGATAAAATCGACCAACTGGCCGACATGACGATGGCGCTGCGGCGCGAAAACGCGGAACTGCGCCAGCGTAATGTGGCTTTGGCGGCGGAGGCCCAGGCGTACCAACTGTTGCTGGCGGAGGCGTCGCGCCGGGTCTCGGCCCTGTTGGAGAAAATCCCGCCCGATCCGGCCGAGGCCGCGCCGCAACCCCAGGGTGACCCCCAGTGATCCAGATTGACGTGACCATCATGGGCCTGCCGTACCGGCTGGCGTGCAAGGATGAGGAGGAACGCGCGCTGCGCGAAGCCGCCGCCTTCCTCGATAAAAAGATGACGGGCATCCGCGACGCAGGCAAAGTCAAAGGCAATGACCGCATCGCCGTGATGGCCGCGCTCAGCATGGCGGCGGAATTCCTGTCATCCAAAGCGCCAACCGGACCGTTGTCGGCCATGTCCATGTTGGAAGTACAAGAAAAAATCGCGGCCATGCATAAAGTGCTCGACAGTGCACTGACGCCGCAAGAAATTCTGTTCTGATCACGTCTTTCCTCTTTCCTGATTGCGCAAGGAGGAGTAAACTCCGTGTCACCCTGCGGTGTTCGTGGATGCCATATATTCCTTGAACCATTTGTTTGCACCGGTCGCGGGAATTTGTTTGATGGGAGTGAGCGTCGCTAGCCCGATGAACCCGAAATTGAACTAACTGTGACCACCTGAGCCGTTAGGTTCGGGATGCCGGCATAGCGGCACAGGCGGGGCACTTATTCGTATGAAAAGCGGTTGCGCATTGTTTTGCGCCGCCGCTTTTTTTTGTTCAACGTCTTTGTGACTGCAGAGAGAACCATGGCTTACTGGTTGATGAAATCCGAACCCGATGAAGTCAGCATCGATGATGCGCTGGCGGCGCCGAATCAGACCGTGCCATGGTTCGGGGTGCGCAACTACCAGGCCCGCAACTTTATGCGCGATGGCATGCGGGTCGGCGATGGCGTGCTGTTTTATCACTCCAGTTGCGCTGAACCGGGCATTGCCGGCCTGGCCGAAGTGGCCAGCAGCGCCTATCCGGACACGACCCAATTCGATCCCGCCAGCCATTACCATGACGCGAAATCGACGCCGGAGGCGCCGCGCTGGCTGATGGTCGACGTCAAAGCGGTGCGCAAGACGCGCCTGTTGTCACTGGCGGAACTGCGCACGATCCCGGAACTGGACGATATGGTGGTGCTGCAAAAGGGCAGCCGCCTGTCGATCACGCCGGTCACGCCGGCGCAGTGGGATACGTTGCAAAAACTGCTGTAGTGGTTTGCTTGCCGGATTACGCTGCGCTAATCTGGCCTACGGGCATGCCGGTTGTGTAGAAGGGCGCATTACGCGCTGGCGGGCGCGCCAGCGTAGACCTGCTTCTTGTACGACCATACCAGCATCAGCAGCGCGCCGATAATCATCGGCAGCGACAGCATCTGTCCCGACGAAATATCCAGCCCGGCGAGGTTGACGCTCCAGTCCGGGGTGCGGAAGTATTCGGTGAAGAAGCGCGCGCAGCCATACAGCAGCACGAACAGCGCGCCGACCGCCAGGCGCGGACGGGCCTTGCGCGCGAACGGCCAGACGATGGCGAACACCAGCAAGCCATCAATGACCATCTGGTAAATCGGCGACGGGTGGCGCGGGCCCTCGACGCCAGGCCACAGCATGGCCCACGGCAGCGCCGGATCGGCCAGGCGACCCGGCAGTTCCGCATTGATGAAATTGCCGAGGCGGCCGCACGCATAACCGAGTGGCACTAGCGGCGCGATGAAGTCATACACGTCCAGCACATTGAAGCCCTGCTTGCGCGCCCACAGCCACATGGCGAACAGCACGCCGAGGAAGCCGCCGTGGAACGACATGCCGCCATTCCACACCGCGAAGATTTGCAGCGGGTTGTGGAAGAAATACTCGGGACGGTAAAACAGCACTTCCCCCAGGCGGCCGCCCAGCACCACCCCCAGCATGCCGTAAAACAGCATGTCGTCCAGGTGCTGGTTGGTCCAGCCCTGGCGGGCAATATGCGGCTGCTTGATGCGCACCCGGCCCAGCAGGATGAACAGGGCGAAGGCTGCCACGTACATCAGGCCATACCAGTGGATCTTGACGGGGCCCAGCGCAATGGCGACGGGATCGGGTAGCGGGTGGGTCAGCATTGCGTACTCTTTCGTAATAAATCCAGGAAGCCCAGCAGCACCGGCGACGGGTTGTCGCGGCGCCAGGCCAGACCGGTTTCGACCTGCGGTGTGGGGTCGGCCAAGGCCCGGTATTCTACGCCGGGGCGCATTAAATTCGACACGGATTGTGGCACAAGCGCGATGCCCATGCCAGCCGAGACCAGGCTGACGATGGTTTGCATCTGGATCGCTTCCTGGCCGATGGCCGGCGTCAGTCCCGCCGCGCGGAACACCGACAGGATGGCGTCATACAGCCCGGGGGAAATCGCGCGCGGGAAGATAATCAGCGGCAGCGGCGGCAAGTCTTTCAGCGCGACCTTGCCGCGCCGCGTGATCAGGCCCAATGGCGCGGCCAGCACCAGGGGTTCTTTCAGCACCGGCAAATAATCGAGTTCGGCCTTGGCCTTGTCCGGCAACGGCGGGATCAGCAGGCCGGCATCGATCCGGTGGTGCAGCAGGTCTTCCAGCTGCAAGTCCGAGGTCGCTTCCTGCAGCACGATCTGCACTTGCGGATAGGCCGCGCGGTAGGCGCGCAGGAACGGTGGCAGCACGCTGTAATCGGCCGATGACACGAACGCCAGCGCCAGGCGGCCGCTTTCACCGCTGGCGGCGCGCCGCACCAGCGCAGGCAATTCCTGCGCCTGCGACAGCAGGCGGCGCGCTTCCGGCAACAGCGCGGCGCCGGCCGGCGTCAGCGCCACGCCGCGCCGGTTGCGGTCGAACAGGGGCGCGCCCAGCAAGTCTTCCAGTTGGGCGATGGCTTGCGACAGCGGCGGCTGTGTCATGTGCAGGCGCTGCGCGGCTTTGCCGAAGTGCAGTTCTTCGGCCACCGTGACGAAATAGCGCAACTGCCGTAATTCAAGATGCATAGGTGATGTTCATATGAGAATCGTTCGCAACGTATTGCTGTGATATGCATAGCGTATCACAGGGGCGTAAAAACCATATTTGACTTGTGGGCTTAGGCGAGGCACTCTGGCGTCATCCGCACCAAGTGATGTGCATGTCAGAATAGAGGAGCCCACCATGCCGCAATACCGTTCCCGTACCACCACCCACGGCCGCAATATGGCCGGCGCGCGCGCCCTGTGGCGCGCCACCGGCATGAAAGATGGCGACTTCGACAAGCCGATCATCGCCGTGGTGAACTCGTTTACGCAATTCGTGCCGGGCCACGTGCACCTGAAAGACCTGGGTCAACTGGTGGCCCGTGAAATCGAGGCGGCTGGCGGCGTGGCCAAGGAATTCAACACCATCGCCGTCGATGACGGCATCGCCATGGGCCACGGCGGCATGCTGTATTCGCTGCCGTCGCGCGACCTGATCGCCGACTCGGTGGAATACATGGTCAACGCGCACTGCGCCGACGCCATGGTCTGCATCTCGAATTGCGACAAGATCACGCCGGGCATGCTGATGGCCGCGATGCGCCTGAATATCCCGGTGGTGTTCGTGTCGGGTGGCCCGATGGAAGCGGGCAAGGTCGTCAAGGTGGTCAACGGCAACCAGAAAATCATCAAGCTGGATCTGGTGGACGCTATGATCAAGGCCGGCGACACCACCGTCTCCGACGCCGACGTGGCGGAGATCGAGCGTTCGGCCTGCCCGACCTGCGGTTCGTGCTCCGGCATGTTTACCGCCAACTCGATGAACTGCCTGACCGAAGCGCTGGGCCTGTCCCTGCCGGGCAACGGCACCATCGTGGCGACCCACAACGACCGCAAGGAACTGTTCCTGCGCGCGGGTCGCCTGATTGTCGACCTGGCCAAGCGCTATTACGAACAGGATGACGCCTCGATCCTGCCGCGCAATATCGCCACCATGGCGGCCTTTGAGAACGCGATGGCGCTCGACGTGTCGATGGGCGGCTCCACCAACACCGTGCTGCACTTGCTGGCGGCGGCGCACGAAGCGGGCGTGCCGTTCACGATGGCCGACATCGACCGCATTTCGCGCAAGGTGCCGTGCCTGTGCAAAGTGGCGCCGATGACCGACAAGTTCCACATCGAAGACGTGCACCGCGCCGGCGGCATTATCAGCATTCTGGGCGAACTGGCGCGCGCCGGTCTGCTCGACACCTCGGTGTCGTCGGTCCACGCGAAAACCCTGGGCGACGCGATTGAACAGAACGATATCAAACGCAGCGATGACCCGGCCGTGCATGAGCTGTTCCGCGCGGCGCCGGGCGGCGTGCCGACCCAGGTGGCGTTCTCGCAGGCGCAGCGCTATGAGGCGCTGGACCTGGACCGCAGCGCGGGCTGCATCCGCGACCTGGAGCACGCCTATTCGAAAGATGGCGGCCTGGCGGTCTTGTACGGCAACCTGGCCGAAAAGGGCTGCATCGTGAAAACCGCCGGTGTCGACGAAAGCATCCTGAAGTTCTCCGGCAAGGCGCGCGTGTTTGAAAGCCAGGACGCGGCGGTGGAAGCCATCCTGGGCGACACCGTGCATGAAGGCGATGTCGTCATCATCCGCTACGAAGGCCCGAAAGGCGGTCCTGGCATGCAGGAAATGCTGTACCCGACTTCGTACATCAAGTCCAAGGGCCTGGGCAAGGCGTGCGCCCTGTTCACCGATGGCCGCTTCTCGGGCGGTTCGTCGGGCCTGGTGATCGGCCACGCCTCGCCGGAAGCGGCCGAAGGCGGCGCCATCGGTCTGGTGGAAGAGGGCGACATGATCGACATCGACATTCCGAACCGCACCATTGCGCTGCGCGTGTCCGACGAAACGCTGGCGGCGCGCCGTGCGGCGATGGAAGCGAAAGGCGCCGACGCATGGCAGCCGGTCAACCGTGAACGCGTGGTGTCGCAGGCGCTGCAAGCCTATGCCGCGCTGACCACGTCGGCCGACCGCGGCGCGGTGCGCGACCTGTCGCAACTGAAGCGCTGATCTGTTGGCGTACTAAAGGAAAAGCCGGCGATGCCGGCTTTTTTCATTTCTTGTCGAAGTTCTTTTTGACGCGCTCCTTGCGGCGCTGCTCGTCAACGTTGTGCGCCTTGCGCTTGTCCAGGCCCAGCATCGGTTCCAGGAACTCGAACCAGACAAAGGCAAACACCATCAGGCCGACGATGTACCACCATGAGATTTCGGCAAAACGCCACACTTCGAAGTAGCGTAGTCCCACTAATGCAACAATCAGGATAATAATCGGCATAACTCGTTCCCCCTCGGACACATCATCTTACAAAGTTTCGGGCTATACCGGGTACGATATTGTTGTGAGGGTCAACCAGGGCTATGATCCCCGCGTTGTAAGAACGAGGTAGAATAGTTGTAGTTACTTTGGAGAAAACGATGAAACGTATCTTGATGGTTGGTATCGCGGCCGTTTCGGCCTTCGCAGCACAAAGCGCCATGGCCAACGCCGATCTGGCCAAAGCAAAGAATTGCATGGCTTGCCACGCAGTCGCCAATAAAGTAGTGGGTCCGGCATTCAAGGACGTGGCGGCGAAATATGCAGGTCAGAAAGACGCGGAAGCCAAGCTGGCGACCAAGGTCATCAAAGGTGGCTCCGGCGCCTGGGGCGCGGTCCCAATGCCAGCCAATCCGCAAGTGAGCGAAGCGGAAGCCAAGACCCTGGTGAAATGGGTCCTGTCGCAGAAATGATGTAACGCGCTTGCAAAAGCGATCAAGGGGCCGCAAGGCCCCTTTTTCTTGTGTGACAGTCGGATTACTTGACGATTTCCAGTAATTCGCGGCGGTTATCCTTGAACGTGTACAGGGTCAGCGCGCCATCCTTGATGTCGCCAAACTTGTCGAACGCGATGGTGCCGGTGATGCCCTGGTACTGCACCTTGGCCAGGAACGGCAAATACTTGGCCGGCTCGGCCGACTTGGCTTGCTGCATCGCGGTGGCCATGGCCATCACGGCGTCATACACGTACGGTGCGTAAATCTGCACGTCCATGTTGAACTTCTTCTTGTAGCGCGCCGAGAATGCCTCGAGCTGCTTTTTCTGCGCCTCCGGGACGCCGCCCGCTTCCGCGCACGTCACCGATTCATCGGCGCCGCCCGCCAGTTTCGGCAAGCCTTCGGTGCAGATGCCATCGCCGCCCATATACTTGGCCTTGATGCCCAGCGAGCGCATCTGGCGCAGCAGCGGGCCACCGACGCCGTCCATGCCGCCAAAGAACACCAGGTCCGGGTTCTTGGCCTTGATCGACGTCAGGATGGCGTTGAAGTCGGTGGCTTTATCAGTGGTGAATTCCTTGGCCACGATTTGCGCGCCTTTCGCGCCTTTGGCGAACTCGGTGGCTACGCCCTGGCCGTAGGCGGTGCGGTCATCGATGATGGCGATTTTCTTGGCGCTCAGCTTCTGCACCGCATACTTGCCCAGCACGCTGCCCAGCTTGTTGTCATTGGCGACCACGCGGAAGGCCGTGTTATAGCCCTGGCGGGTGTATACCGGGCTGGTGGCGGAGGCCGAGATTTGCGGGATGCCCGCGTCGTAGTAAATCTTCGAGGCGGGAATCGTGGTGCCCGAATTCTGGTGGCCGATCACGCCGTTGACTTTCGCATCGACCAGTTTTTGCGCCGCCGCCGTGCCCTGTTTCGGGTCGGCCGCATCGTCTTCCGGCAAGAGCACGAACTTGACCGGTTTGCCATTGATCTTGAATCCCTGTGCATTCAAGTCTTCCACCGCCATCTTGGCGCCATTTTCATCATCCTTGCCCAGGTGGGCGGAAGGACCGGACGTGGCGGCCACGTGGCCGATTTTGACGATTTCCTGCGCCTGCGCGCCTGCTGCCGCAAAAGCCATGGCCAGCGCCACAGGAATGAACTTCTTATGCATCGTGCCTGCTCCAAAATAAAAAAGGTCACCCGGGAAAGCGGATGACCTTGAATGATCTCATCTGCATGTTATGCAGTCAGCGATTGTTTGTTTATTTGCTTATATCAGCTTGGGACGATAGTGATTATTTGACCACTTCCATCTTGGTTTTCTTGCCATCGGTGTAGGTGAACAGGGTCAGCGTGCCGTCCTTGATGTCACCCTTGGAGTCGAACGAAATCGGACCCGTCACGCCCTGGTACTTGATGTTGGCCAGGAAGGGCAGGTACTTGGCGGGATCGGACGATTTGGCTTCGACCATCGCTTGCGCGATGACCATCACGGCGTCATACACGTAAGGCGCGTACAGTTGTACTTCCTGGTTGTACTGCTTCTTGTAGCGGGCACGGAAGTCGTCCATGTTCTTTTGCAGGTCGGCGGTGACGCCACCCGCTTCGGCGCAGGTCACCACGCCGTTGGCGGCCGCGTCGCCGGCCAGGCGTGGCAGCGCGTCGGTGCACAGGCCGTCGCCGCCCATGTATTTGGCCTTGATGCCCAGTGCTTTCATCTGGCGCAGCAGCGGGCCGCCGACCGAGTCCATGCCGCCGAAGAAGACCAGATCGGGATTCTTGGCTTTAATCGAGGTCAGGATCGCGTTGAAGTCGGTGGCTTTGTCGGTGGTGAATTCCTTGGCCACCACTTGCACGCCCGGCGAGGCTTTCTTGGCGCCTTTGACGAATTCCGTGGCCACGCCCTGGCCGTAGGCGGTGCGGTCGTCGATCACGGCGATTTTTTTCGCGCCCAGCTTTTGTACCGCGTAGGAGCCCAGGGTGCCGCCCAGTTTATTGTCGTTGGCCACCACGCGGAACGCGGTCTTGAAGCCTTGCTTGGTGTAGTCCGGCGACGTGGCGGCAGGGGAAACCTGTGGAATGCCGGCGTCCATGTAGATTTTCGAGGCCGGGATGGTGGTGCCGGAGTTCAGGTGGCCCACCACGCCCTGGACGTGCGCGTCCACCAGCTTTTGCGCGACCGTGGTGCCCTGTTTCGGGTCGCCGCCGTCGTCTTCCAGCTGGATGACGAATTTGACTGGTTTGCCGTTGATCTTGACGCCCTTGGCGTTCAGGTCGGCAATCGCCATGTTGGCGCCGTTTTCATTATCCTTGCCCAAGTGGGACGAAGGACCGGAGACTGGGCCGACGTGGCCAATCTTGACGATGTCCTGCGCGCTGGCGCTGCCGGCAAAGGCCAGGGCGATGGCGAAGGGAATCAGCTTGGTGTTGAACTGCATGTACGTTCTCCGAAAGATTGATGACGGCGGCGCGCAACGTTGCTGCGCCATTAACATAGGCCACGGCGTGAAGTTACAACAAAATGACAACACTGCAAAGCAGTCGCCAGCGGTTTTTTCGGTAAACGTATGGGAAGCTGTTTTGGCGCATCAGACGCCGTCTGGCTTTTGGGATTAACTCACTTCTTTTGCGCTTGCAGATGCAGTAACTCCTGCGAAACCGCACGGCTGACGATGGCGCCCAGGGCGTCATGCAAGCCGTGGCGAATATCCGACGTCAAGCCTTTGAGCGCTTGATTCAGTGCCTCTTCCATGCTATCGCGGATGCGCTGTTCCAGCACGAAATCGACGCGCGCCTGTAATTGCTGCAAGACCCGTTCCGCCAGGCGGCGCTCCAGCGCGGCCCATTGCGCCGGGTCCAGCAGGTGGCCGTCTTCGGCCTGGTGCGCGGTGGCGGCAGGGAAAGGCGCGTGCGGCGGCTGCGCGGCCGCTGGGGCTTCCGGCGCCAAATCTGGCGAGACTTCCGGCAAGACTTCCGTCAGGACGGGGATCGAAGCGTCGTAGGGATGCGCGGGGCTCATGGTTTATTCGCGACGAAGTGGGTGGGTTGATAGTCCTGCTGTTTATACGCTTTATAGCGCTGGCGGCCCGCCGCCGCATCCTGTTCTTGCGCCGACACCACTTCGATGACGCGCTGGAAGCGCTCAAAACCGGCCGGCATGCGGCGCGACAGGTTGACCAGCAAATCCGTGTGCGGCAGCGGCGCGCCATCGTCGCAGGTCAGTATGACCGGCGTTTGCGCCGCCAGCGCATCGCCGGCCGCCACGTGCGGCAGGAATTCCGTGGCGACGAACGACCACAGTTGCGCATCGAGCGCCTGCTGCTGCGCCGCGTCGTCCGCCAGCACCACGATGCGGTGGTTGGCGGCGCTGGCCTTGCGCACCAGGCGGCACGCATAGGCGAGTTTGTCAGGCACATTGGTATGGAAGTCGACGCGGGTCATGCTGGTAGTGGGGGACGGTTCTAACTGCTTTATTGTAACCGCTGCTTGCCACGAGGCGACGGGAAAAACCGGCGGCGTGGTGTCAGAACCGGAAGCCGGGCGGCGCGTTGGCCGGGGCCGGCCGGCTGTCGGTGGCAGGCCGGCCGTTTGCCGCGGCGGCGCGTTGCGCATCGGATGGCGCGTCCGCTGTGCCGGATGTACCGGATATGGCTGACGGCGGCGGTGGCGCGGCGGGCGCCGGGGCGCCCTGCGCATAACTGGACGGCAGCACGCTTTGCGCGGGGTAGCCGGCCGCGTTCAATGCCTCGTCCCACGTCGCCTGGTCATAGCCGACCTGGCGCGCGCTGCCTATCACCAGCAGCGGCAAGCGCCCGATACTGCCGGCGCGCTTCAGGGCTTCCATGTCGGCGGCCGTCAGCACGGTTTTTTCGCTGTAGGGGATGCCCCGCTTGCGCAATTGGGCGCGGCCCAGGTTGCAGGCGCCGCATTCGGTCGTGGTATACAACGTGACGGGGTGGTCGCGCACGAGCGCTTGCAGTGCGGCCGGCAGCACCGGCAATGCGGCGCCGCTGGCATAGGTCTTCAGTTCGGCCGCTTGCCGGGCCGAGGCGGGAGGCGGGGTGTCGGAGAAATGCGTGACGCCCTTGTCATCCCTCCATTTATAGACTTGCGCGCCGGCCGTTGCCGCCGCCAGCATCAGCAGAACGGCAAGGGCGGCGCGCGCGGCCATGAGGCTTAGGCCGCCATGCCGCTGTGGCGCAGCAAGTCGTCCACAGACGGTGCGTGGCCAGGGTGGGCGGTGACGCTCGTCATGCTCAAGCCGCCATGTCGCTGTGGCGCAGCAAGTCGTCCATAGACGGTGCGCGGCCAAGGTGGGCGGTGACGGTCGTCATGCTCAAGCCGCCATGCCGCTGTGGCGCAGCAGGGCGTCGATCGACGGTTCGCGGCCACGGAAGGCCGTGAACGACTCCAGTGCCGGACGGGAGCCGCCGACCGCCAGGATCTCTTGCTGGAAGCGCTTGCCGGTTTCCGTGCACAAGACGCCATTGCCCAGCGCCGCCGCTTCTTCAAACGCGGCATAGGCGTCGGCCGACAGCACTTCAGCCCATTTATAGCTGTAGTAGCCTGCCGCGTAACCGCCGGCAAAAATATGGCCGAACGAGTTCTGGAAGCGGTTGAAGGCCGGCGGCGCCACGATGGAAAACTGGCGGCGCACATCATCGATCATGTCCTGCACCGACTGCGTGCCGGCCGGGTCGAAATCGAAGTGCAGGTGCATATCGAGCAGCGAGAATTCGACCTGGCGCAGCGTCTGCATGCCGGACTGGAAATTCTTCGCCGCCAGCATCTTGTCGTACAGGGCCCGTGGCAGCGGTTCGCCGCTGTCCACGTGGGCCGTCATGTGCGACAGCACCTCCCATTCCCAGCAGAAGTTTTCCATGAATTGCGACGGCAATTCCACCGCGTCCCACTCGACGCCGGCAATCCCGGACACGCCGATTTCATCGACTTGCGTCAGCATGTGGTGCAAGCCGTGGCCGAATTCGTGGAACAGGGTGATGACTTCATCGTGCGTAAACAGCGATGGCTGGCGCTGGCCATCGATGGTGGCTGGTTCCGTGAAGTTGCAGGTGAGGTAAGCCACCGGGGTTTGCACCTGGCCATCGGCGCCCAGGCGGCGGCCACGGGCGTCATCCATCCACGCGCCGCCGCTCTTGCCGGCGCGGGCATACAGGTCGAGGTAGAACTGGCCGATCAATGTGCCATCGCGCTCGATGCGGAAGAAGCGCACATCGGGATGCCAGGTGGGCGCCACGTCCGGTGCGATGGTGACGCCAAACAACGACTGGATCAGGCGGAACAAACCATCGACGACTTTGTGTTCCGGGAAATACTGTTTGACTTCTTGCGCGGAAAACGCATAGCGGCGTTCCTGCAGTTTTTCCGACGCGTACGGCAAGTCCCAGGCCTGCAACTCGGCCAGGCCCAGTTCATCGTTGGCAAAGGCGCGCAATTCGGCATAGTCTTTTTCCGCGTAAGGGCGGGCCCGCTGCGCCAGGTCTTCCAGGAAGCTAATCACGTGCGCCGGCGATTGCGCCATCTTCGGCACCAGCGACACTTCGGCGAAATTCTTGTAGCCCAGCAGCGTGGCTTCTTCGGCGCGCAGCTTCAGCAGCGTCACGATGTTGCCGGTGTTGTCCCAGTTGTCACGCTGACTGAACATGGCGCCTTGTTCCGAGGCCTTGGTGGCGTTGGCGCGGTAGATGGTTTCACGCAGCGCGCGGTTGTCCGCGAATTGCAGGATCGGGTAATACGACGGGAAGTGCAGCGAGAACATCCAGCCTTGTTTGCCTTCTTTTTCGGCCAGCGCGCGGGCGGCGTGCCTGGCGTCGTCCGGCAGTCCGGCCAGGTCGGCTTCGTCTTCCACCGTCAATTTATAGTCATTGGTGGCGTCGAGCACGTTTTCGGAGAAGCGCGTCGATACGCTGGCTTGCTCTTCCTGGATGTCGGCAAAGCGTGTTTTCTGGTGGTCCGGCAGTTCGGCGCCGCCCATGCGGAAGTCGCGCACCGCATTGTCGATGATGCGCTGGCGGGCCGGCGCCAGGCTGGCAAAGGCGCTGCTGTCGCGCAGCGCCTTGTACTTGCCGAACAGCGCTTCATTCTGGGCCAGTGCGGTCCAGAATTCGGTCACCTTCGGCTGGTTGTCGTTGTACGTCGCGCGCAGTTCCGGCGTATCGACGACATTGTTCAAATGACTGACGATGCTCCACGCGCGGCCCAGCAATTCGGTGGCGCTTTCCAGCGGCGCCACGAAGTTGTCCCACGTAACCGCGCCGTCACCACCTTCGGTTGGCGCTTCCAGCTGCGCCACCACGGCGCTGCTGTGTGCGATCAGGTGATCGATGGCGGGGGTGACATGCTCCGGCTTGATCAGGTCAAAGCGGGCCAGTCCGGAAAAGTCCAGCAGCGGGTTGTTGGTGGTGTCAGTCATGGTCTCTTTATCAAATGAATGGGGGCCGGGCCGGCGGGCCGGGCAACCCCATCGGCAACAATAATTACTTACGCTCGGCCGACTCGATGGTGTTCATCAACAGCATCGTGATCGTCATCGGGCCCACGCCGCCGGGTACCGGCGTGATGTGCGAGGCCACGTCCTTGATGCCGTTGAAGTCGACGTCGCCGCACAGCTTGCCGTTGTCGTCGCGGTTCATGCCGACGTCGATCACGATCGCGCCAGGCTTCACCATGTCGGCGGTGAGCGTGTTGCGGCGGCCAACCGCGGCCACCACCACGTCGGCCTGGCGGGTATACAGGCCCAGGTCCGGCGTCGCGCTATGGCAGATGGTGACGGTGGCGTTGGCTTGCAAGAGCAGCAGCGCCATTGGTTTGCCGACCGTGTTGCTGCGGCCGATCACCACCGCGTGCTTGCCGCGCAGGTCGGTGCCGGTCGATTCAATCAATTTCATGCAGCCGTAAGGGGTGCAGGCGCGGAAGCCGTCCAGGCCGGTCATCATTTCACCGGCCGACAGCACGGAATAGCCGTCCACGTCTTTCGAGGTGGCAATCGCTTCAATGACTTTGTGCGGGTTGATGTGCTTGGGCAGCGGCATTTGCACCAGGATGCCGTGGATCGCCGGGTCGTTGTTCAGCGCGGTGATGCGGTCCAGCAACGCTTGCTCGGTCAGGTCGGCCTCGTATTTCTCCAGCACGGAATGAATGCCGACGTCGCCGCACGCTTTGACTTTATTGCGGACGTAGACCTGGCTGGCCGGGTCTTCGCCGACCAGGATCACCGCCAGGCCGGGCTGTTTGCCTTGGGCGGTCAGGGTGGCGGCGCGGGTGGCGATTTCCGCGCGCAGTTTCTGGGAGAGGGCGATACCGTCGATCAGTTGAGCAGACATGATGGCTTTTAGGGGAGGGTGGGAAGAAAGACGCCATTATAAATCGGGACACCCCTTGCGGAAAAATGAGCGGCTGATTTCAGCTTTTAGAGTTGAAATCGCGCCAGTTACGCCGCAGAGTGCAAACTGAAGAGATTGAAAAGTTCTTAATTTTCATAATATGAAATGCATTATCGTAATTTGAAAAATGCAGAAAACGCTGTTAGAATCCTTTCACTAATTCAGTAATACCAGAAGTCCGGGTTTGGCAGTCTTAGTAAATTAACACGCAGCACCGCCCTCGCGATCGGTGAATCGGGTGGGCGTCTCACACTAGGAGACTAAATAAATGGCAGCTCAACTCGACCAGGTCACGGCACTAACCGCCCTCGATCCTGACGCGCAGGAAACCAAAGAATGGCTGGATGCGCTGGAAGCGGTCCTGCAAACCGAAGGTTCGGATCGTGCCCACTACCTGCTGGAGCGCCTGATCGACCTGGCCCGCCGCAATGGCGCGGACATCCCATTCTCCGCCAACACCGCCTACATCAACACCATCCCTGCTGACATCGAAGCGCACTGCCCGGGTAACCTGGAGTACGAAGAGAAGCTGCGTTCGTGGATGCGCTGGAATGCGATGGCGATGGTGGTGAAAGCCAACCGCGTGGACGGCGACCTGGGCGGCCATTTATCTTCGTTTGCTTCGCTGGCCAACATGCTGGGCATTGGCTTTAACCACTTCTGGAAAGCCCCGTCGGAAAACCACGGCGGCGACCTGCTGTATATCCAAGGTCACTCCTCGCCGGGCATCTATGCGCGCGCCTTCCTGGAAGGCCGCCTGTCCGAAGACCAGCTGCTGAACTTCCGCCAGGAAGTGGACGGCAAAGGCCTGTCGTCGTACCCGCACCCGAAACTGATGCCGGACTTCTGGCAATTCCCAACCGTGTCGATGGGCCTGGGCCCACTGATGGCGATCTATCAGGCGCGTTTCCTGAAGTACCTGCACGCACGCGGTATTGCCGATACCACCGGCCGTAAAGTATGGGCCTTCTGCGGCGATGGCGAGATGGACGAGCCGGAATCGATGGGCGCGATCGGCATGGCCGCGCGTGAATCGCTGGACAACCTGGTCATCGTGGTCAACTGTAACCTGCAGCGCCTGGACGGTCCGGTGCGCGGTAACGGCAAGATCATCCAGGAACTGGAAGCGGACTTCCGCGGCGCCGGCTGGAACGTGATCAAAGTGATCTGGGGCCCGGGCTGGGATGCGCTGCTGAAGAAAGACAAAGACGGCATCCTGCAAAAAGTCATGATGGAAACCGTCGACGGCGAATACCAGAACTACAAGGCCAAGGATGGCGCCTACGTGCGCAAGCACTTCTTCGGCAAGCATCCAAAGCTGCTGGAAATGGTCGCCAACCTGACCGACGACGACATCTGGCGCCTGACCCGTGGTGGTCACGACCCACACAAGATCTACGCCGCCTTCAAACTGGCCAACGAGTCCAAAGGCCAGCCAACCGTGTTGCTGGTCAAGACCGTCAAGGGCTTCGGCATGGGCAAATCGGGCGAAGCGCGCAACACCGCGCACCAGACCAAGAAACTGGACGATGAAGCCATCCGCGAAATGCGCGACCGCTTCAGCATTCCAATCCCGGACGACCAACTGGCTGAGATTCCGTTCTACAAGCCAGCCGACGACGCACCGGAAATCAAGTACCTGCACGAGCGCCGCAAAGCGCTGGGCGGCTACCTGCCGGCACGCCGCGTGAAAGCCGATGAAACCCTGGTGGTGCCACCGCTGGACGCGTTCAAGGGCGTGCTGGAGCCAACCGCTGAAGGCCGTGAAATCTCGACCACGCAAGCCTATGTGCGCATCATCACCACGCTGCTGCGCGACCAGTCGCTGGGTCAGCGCCTGGTGCCGATCATGGTCGACGAATCGCGTACCTTCGGCATGGAAGGCCTGTTCCGCCAGATCGGTATCTTCAACCAGCAAGGTCAGTTGTACGAGCCGGTCGATAAAGACCAGGTGATGTACTACCGCGAAGACAAAGCCGGCCAGATCCTGCAAGAAGGCATCAACGAGGCGGGCGGCATGAGCTCGTGGATCGCTGCGGCAACGTCGTACTCGACCAACAACCGCGTGATGATTCCATTCTTCACGTACTACTCGATGTTCGGCCTGCAGCGCGTTGGCGACCTGGCATGGGCTGCCGGCGACATGCGCGCCCGTGGCTTCCTGATGGCGGGCACCGCCGGCCGCACCACGCTGAACGGCGAAGGTCTGCAGCACGAAGATGGCCACAGCCACCTGATCGCCGCGACCATCCCGAACTGCGTACCGTACGACCCGACCTTCGGCCATGAACTGGCAGTGATCATCCATGACGGCCTGCGTCGCATGGTGACCAACCAGGAAGATGTGTACTACTACATCACCATCATGAACGAGAACTATGCCCACCCAGGCCTGAAAGCCGGCCAGGAAGAAGGCATCCTGAAGGGTATGTACCTGCTGCAAGAGGGCGACAAGGACGCCGCCCAGCGCGTACAACTGGTTGGTTCGGGCACCATCCTGCGTGAATCGATCTTCGCCGCCGAACTGCTGAAGAACGACTGGAACATCGCGGCCGACGTCTGGTCCGCACCATCGCTGACCCTGGTGGCGCGCGAAGGTCAGGATTGCGAACGCTGGAACCTGGTGAATCCGTCCAAAGAGCAGCGCGTACCGTACGTGACGAACCTGCTGAAGGACAGCACCGGTCCGATCGTGGCCACCACCGACTACATGAAAGCGTTCGCCGAACAGATCCGTGCGTTCATCCCGAAAGACCGCACCTACAAAGTGCTGGGTACCGATGGTTATGGTCGTTCCGACAGCCGCGCGAAACTGCGCGAGTTCTTCGAAGTGAATCGTTACTATATCGTGGTGGCGGCGCTCAAAGCGCTGGCTGACGAAGGCAAGGTAGCTGTTGCCATCGTCGAGCAGGCGATTGCCAAATACGGCATCGACGCCAACAAACCGAATCCGGTCACCCAATGAGAGAATACGGAGCGAACGCTATGAGCATTGTGGAAGTTAAGACGCCGGACATCGGTGACTTCAAGGAAGTCGAAGTCATCGAATTGCTGGTCAAGGTTGGCGACACCATCAAGGTTGATCAGTCGCTGGCGACCGTGGAATCGGATAAGGCGTCGATGGAAATCCCGTCGAGCCACGCCGGCGTGGTCAAGGAAATCAAGATCAAGATCGGTGACAAAGTCTCCGAAGGTTCGCTGCTGTTGCTGGTGGAAGATGTGAATGCCGGCGCCGCGCCGGTGGCCGCACCCGCCGCCGCCGCGGTAGCCGAGGCGCCTGCCGCCCCGGCGCCAGTTGCCGCCGCCCCGGCGGCACCGGCCGCAGCCCCGGCTGCCGCCGGCCCGGTCGACGTCAAGGTTCCGGACATCGGCGACTTCAAGGAAGTCGAAGTCATCGAACTGCTGGTCAAAGTGGGCGACACCGTCAAGGTCGAGCAATCGCTGATCACGGTGGAGTCGGACAAGGCGTCGATGGAAATCCCGTCGAGCCACGCCGGTGTGGTCAAGGAAATCAAGGTCAAGGTTGGCGACAAGGTGGCCGAAGGTTCGCTGGTGCTGGTGGTTGAAGCCGCCGGCGCTGCCGCCGCCCCGGCCGCCGCTGCCGCTGTCGCGCCTGCAGCCGCCGCTCCGGTTGCCGCAGCACCTGCTGCTGCCGCAGCCGCTCCGGCTGCTGCTGCACCGGTTGCATCGCAAGGCTCGGTACAAACCAGTAAATTGGCGCATGCCTCGCCATCGATCCGCAAGTTCGCCCGCGAACTGGGTGTCGATCTGGGTAAAGTCGGCGGTACTGGTCCGAAGGGCCGTATCACGCAGGCCGACGTGCAGGCGTTCGTCAAGGGCGTGCTGTCGGCGCCTGCCGCCGCGCCGGTGGCTGCCGGTGGCGCCGTGGGTAACGGTGTCGGTGGTGGCGGCAACTTCAGCGTGCTGCCATGGCCGTCGCTGGACTTCAGTAAGTTCGGCGAAACCGAACTGCTGCCGCTGGCCCGCATCAAGAAAATTTCCGGCCCGAACCTGCACCGCAACTGGGTACAGATCCCGCACGTGACGACCTTCGACAAGGCCGACGTGACGGACCTGGAACAGTTCCGTGTGGACTCGAATGCCGCCAACGCGAAGAACAAGGACGCCGCCAAGCTGACCATGCTGGCCTTCGTCATCAAGGCTTCCGTGGCCGCGCTGAAGAAGTTCCCTGTCGTAAATTCGTCGCTGGATGAAAAAGGTGAAAACCTGATCATCAAGAAGTACTTCAACGTTGGTTTCGCCGCCGATACGCCGAATGGCCTGGTGGTGCCGGTGGTGAAGAACGCCGACCAGAAGTCGGTGTCGCAGATCGCGCGCGAAATGGGCGAGCTGTCGTTGCAAGCGCGTGAAGGCAAGCTGAAACCGGCCGACATGCAGGGCGCAACGTTTACGATTTCGTCGCTGGGCGGCATTGGCGGCACGGCGTTCACGCCGATCGTCAACGCGCCGGAAGTGGCGATCCTGGGTCTGTCGAAGTCCACCATCGAGCCGGTGTGGGATGGTAAGCAATTCCAGCCGCGCCTGATGCTGCCGCTGTCGCTGTCGTTCGATCACCGCGTGATCGACGGCGCCCTGGGTGCACGCTTCAACGCCTATCTGGCTGAAGTGCTGGCCGACCTGCGCAAGATCTTGCTGTAAGGAGCCCGGGATGACCGAAGTTAAAGTACCGAATATCGGCGACTTCAAGGAAGTCGAGATCATCGAAGTGATGGTCAAGGTGGGTGACACCATCAAGGTCGATCAGTCGCTGGTGACCGTCGAATCCGACAAGGCGTCGATGGAAATTCCATCGAGCCACGCCGGCGTGGTCAAGGAGTTGAAGGTCAAGGTGGGCGACAAGGTGGGCGAAGGCTCGCTGGTGTTGCTGATCGAAGAAGGCGCCAGTGCTGGCGCCGCTGCTCCGGCAGCGGCCGCTCCCGCACCGGCGGCTGCGGCTCCGGCCGCAGCGCCTGCCGCTGCACCGGTGGTGGCGCCGATCGCTGGCGGCTACACCGGCCAGATCGACATCGACTGCGACATGATGGTGCTGGGCGGTGGCCCTGGCGGCTATTCGGCGGCCTTCCGTGCCGCCGACCTGGGCATGAATACCGTCATCGTTGAGCGCTACCAAACGTTGGGCGGCGTGTGTCTGAACGTGGGCTGCATTCCGTCGAAGGCGCTGTTGCATGTGGCCTCCGTGATCGACGAAACGGCGCACATGTCCAACACTGGCGTCACGTTCGCCAAGCCGACGATCGACATCGACCAGGTACGCAAGTACAAGGAAGGTGTGATCAAGAACATGACCGGCGGTCTGGCCGGTATGGCCAAGGCGCGCAAAACGCAGATCGTGGTCGGCGTCGGCCAGTTCCTGAGCGCCAACCACATCGAAGTCACCGCAGCCGACGGCAGCAAGAAAGTGGTGCAGTTCAAGCAGGCCATCATCGCCGCCGGTTCGTCGGTCGTGAAACTGCCATTCGTGCCGGAAGATCCGCGCATCGTCGATTCGACCGGCGCGCTGGAACTGCGCTTCATCCCGAAACGCATGCTGGTGATCGGCGGCGGCATCATCGGCCTGGAAATGGCGACGGTGTACTCGACCTTCGGCGCGCGCATCGACGTGGTGGAAATGCTGGACGGCCTGATGCAGGGTGCCGACCGCGACGCGGTCAAGGTCTGGCAGAAGTTCAACGAGAAGCGTTTCGACCGCATCATGACCAAGACCAAGACGGTGGGCGTCGAAGCCCTGCCGGAAGGCATCAAGGTCACGTTTGAGGCGGCCGAAGCCGGCGTCACCGCGCCGGAACCGCAGCTCTACGACATGGTGCTGGTGGCGGTTGGCCGCAGCCCGAACGGCAAGAAACTCGCCGCCGACAAGGCCGGCGTGATCGTGACCGATCGCGGCTTCATCAACGTCGACAGCCAGATGCGCACCAACGTGCCAAACATCTTCGCCATCGGCGACCTGGTTGGCCAGCCGATGCTGGCGCACAAGGCGGTGCATGAAGCGCACGTGGCGGCGGAAGCGGCACACGGCGAGAAAGCCCACTTTGATGCCAAGATCATTCCTTCGGTTGCCTACACGGATCCGGAAGTGGCATGGGCCGGCATCACCGAGGACGAAGCCAAAGCCAAGGGCATCAAGATCGAAAAGGGTCACTTCCCATGGGCCGCTTCGGGCCGCGCAGTGGCTAACGGCCGCGCCGAAGGTTTCACCAAGCTGCTGTTCGACGCGGAAACCCACCGCATCATCGGCGGCACCATTGTCGGCACGCATGCGGGCGACATGATTGGCGAAATCGCGCTGGCGATCGAGATGGGCGCCGATGGCGTCGATATCGGCAAGACCATCCACCCGCACCCAACCCTGGGTGAATCGATCGGGATGGCGGCGGAAGCCTACGAAGGTGTCTGCACCGACTTGCCACCACCGCGCAAGCGTTGATGTGCAAATAAAAAATGCCCGGCTTGTCCGGGCATTTTTTTTGATCGGTTACCGCCGCTTAATTAGCGTCGCTTAATTACCGCTGCGGTATTTGTCGAAGTTGGCTTCGAAATCCTTGAAGTTATCAGCCAGCATTTTTTCATGCTGCTCGAGGTAGTACTTGCGCGCAGGTTCGGACTGCGCCGTGAATTCTTCGACGTTGCGGGTGGCCATGGCCAGCATGTAGGCGTTGAAGCGGGTCGCCGCAAACATCAGTGCGGGGCCGATGACGTTGCGGTCCATGTTTTGGGCCTTGTCGTTCGCAGTGGTGATGAAGGTATCAACCAGCTGCATGAACTGTTCGTCGGTGCTAGGAGTAGTGCTCATATTTAAAACGCCTTGGGTTGGTGAGAGTCGCATCCTGCCATGAATCGCTGGATGTAACAACTTGGGTGTTGTTTTATGCAATCGGCTCAAATCAGATTCAAGGTCATATCGATCTGGTCGGCGACCGGTGCGCTGCGCACCAGTGAGCGCGCTTTTTGCAGCGCGGCGCGGGCTTCCGTATTGCGGCCCAGGCGGCGGAACAGCAGGCTGCGCAAGCTGAAGTAATAGGTATAACCGGCCAGTTCGGCTTCCAGCGGTTCGAGCATGCGCAGCGCGGCGGACGGTCCGCGCAAGTGCTCGACCGCCATGGCCCGGTTCAGGGTGACGATGGGGGAGGGGTGCACGGTTTCCAGCACGCCATATAAACGGTCGATTTCCGCCCAGTCGGTGCGCCGCGCGCTGGCGGCCTGGGCATGCACCACGGCGACCGAAGCCTGGATCTGGTACGGCCCCAGCGGCTTGCAATGGGCGGCGCGCTGCGCCAGCGGCAGCGCTTCCGAGATCAGCGCCCGGTCCCAGCGGCTGCGGTCCTGCTGCGCCAGCGGCACCAGCGCGCCATGGGTATCGACCCGGGCATGGGCCCGCGCGTGTTGCAGCATCAGCAGTGCGGCCAGCCCCAGCGTGCCGCTGTCATATGGATACAGCCGCGCCAGCAAGCGGGCCAGGTTGATCGCTTCGTCGCACAGTTCCGATCGGATGCCGTGGCGTCCATTGCTGCTCGAATAGCCTTCATTGAAGAGCTGGTAAATCATGGTCGAGACGGTGGCCAGGCGCTCGGCGCGCTGGTGCTCAAGGATGTCGTCAAACGGCGTCGCTTGTTCGGACACGCGCTGCTTGGCGCGCAGGATGCGCTGTATCATCGCCGTTTCGCGGACCTGGAAGGCGTGGGCGATGGACGCCACCGGGACGCCGGACACCAGGCGCAGCGCCAGCGCCATCTGGTGCGACGGCGGCAAGTCCTGGTGGCAGCAGATATACAGCAGGCGCAGGGTGTCGTCGCGGTAGGGGATGTGGCTGTCGGGATCGAGCATGTCGGCGCCGGCGCCGAACAGCAATTCCGCATCGGGCAGGGCCAGCGCGGCATAGCGGCTGCCGAGCGCTTCCTGGCCGGTGTTGCGGCCGGTAGTCACCAGCCAGGCCAGCGGGTCGCGCGGCAGGCCGCTGCGTGGCCATAATTGCAATGCGCCAAGGCTGGCCTGTTTGTGGGCATGGACGGCCAGATCGAGGTCGCGGAAATGCCGCAACAGCGCCGCCATCGCCTGCGGCCGCGTGGCGCCCAGCGTGGCATGGATGATGTCGCTAATGGAGTGATCGCGATGGCCCATCATCCGAGCTTACCTCAAATTACGCCACGGAAAGCACACCCTTGCCACTTAGCAAAAAGGGGCCTGGCACTTTTCTGCTCAAAAGCAACAAAATGCCACTGCCTGCGGCTCCTTGCCGATCAGCTCAGGCGGCGCTCCGGCGCAGCGCGCCGCCCAGGAACATGTCGAGCCCGATGTTGAGTTGGCGGTGGACCTCGTCCATGGTCGGCAACTCATCCGGCTGGAACAGGTAGCGCCGGATCTGGTCGCCCGTCAGGCAGTTCTGCAATTGCACTGCCAGCATCTCCAGCGGCACGTCGTCGCGCAATTGGGCGCGGATGTCGGGGCGGGAAAACAGGCGGATCAGGTGGGAGCGGGTCTGACCGGGACCGACCTCAAAAAATGCTTGCGCCAGTTCCGGATTCGATTGCGCTTCCGCGATCACCATGCGGTGCAGTGCAATCGCGATCGGCGAGGTCAGCAACGATGTCAGATGCAGGCCGAAGTCGAACAGCACGTCGCGCAGCGGCCGCGTGGTGGTGTCGACGTCATCCATATTGGCGAAGAAGTGTGTGCGGCCGGCCGCGATCACGGCGGCAAACAAGCCGGCCTTGCCGCCGAATTTCACATAAATGGTGCGCACCGCCACGCGCGCCTGCTTGGCGATCATTTCCAGGCTGACCTTGTTGTAGCCCTTGTCCATAAACAGTTGCGCCGCCGTGATCACCAGTTCCTGGATGCGCGCTTCCGCATCGGCGGCTTTCGGCCGCCCCTGGGTTTTTTGCTGGCACGGCAATATATGCTCGCCCGGGCAAGGGAAGCTAAGGTCTTGTTTGGAAAGTAATTCCTGGATGGCGTTTTTTGACATGGCGGGCTGGCTGGAAGGCAGATGGCATCTTATCAGATGGGGACTTTAGTCCAAAATAAAATGAAATGCAATCGTTTCATTTCTTGACTTCGCCGAGTGCTTCACGAATAATGCACCTATCCCATTTCATTATTTGGAGCGCCGTTATGTCGACCCAGACCAGTCAAGCCGAGCAAAAAGTGCTCAGCGCCGTCCCAAGCCCCACCCCGGCCCAGTCCCCAGCGCAGTCCAAAACCGCAGGCGCTCCGCCATCGAACACCCGCGTGCTGCTGATCGCCGGCCTGATCGCGCTGGCGGCGGTCGGCGCCGGTGGCCGTATGTGGTACCGCAGCCATAACTTCGTTGAGACGGAAAACGCGTACATTGCCGGCCACGTGCATCCGGTGTCGAGCCGGATTGCCGGCGTGGTCAGCAAGGTGCTGATCGAGGATAACCAGCTGGTCAAGGAAGGCGATGTGATCGCCGAATTCGATCCGTTCGACCAGCGGGTGCGGGTCGAACAGATCGAGGCGCAAATCGCCGCCGTCGAACAGCAAGTGCTGCAAGCCGAGGCGCAAATCGCTCAGGTCAACGCCCAGGCCTCCGCCGCCGGCGCGCAAGTGGCGCAGTCGCAGGCGCAATTGCTGCGCGCGTCGCAAGATGCCGAACGCTATGGCCAGTTGTACTCGAGCCAGATGAAAGCCGTGTCGAAAGCCGAACTTGATGCGGCCAACGCGGCCCGTGCCGCCGCCACCGCCGACCTGGCCGCCCGCAAGGACAGCGCGGTTGCCGCCAAGGCGCAAATCGGTTCCGCCACCGCCGCCCGCGAAGTGCTGAAAGCGCAAGCCAATGTCTTGAAAGTGCAGTTGAAAGACGCGCGGCAGCAACTGGCGTACAACCGCATCACGGCGCCGGTCACGGGCCGTATCGGCAAGCGTACGCTGGAAGTGGGCCAGCGGGTCCAGGCCGGCCAGCAATTGACGGCCATCGTGCAGGATAACGTATGGGTCACGGCGAACTTCAAGGAAACCCAGTTGGCGGAACTGAAGCCGGGTCAGCCGGTGCACCTGACGGTCGATGCCTTGCCTGGCAAGGAGCTGGTGGGCCGCGTGGACAGCTTTGCACCGGCCTCGGGCGCGCAATTCGCGCTGCTGCCGGCCGATAACGCGACCGGTAACTTCACCAAGATCGTGCAGCGTGTGCCGGTCAAGATCACGTTCAAGCCGGAAGACTTGAAAGCACTGCAAGGCCGCTTGGTGCCGGGCATGTCGGTGATTGCCGAAGTGTCGCTGAAAGAGACCGCCGCTTTGGACAAAGCGCAGGCCACGGCCCACGCCAACGCGCAGAAAACTGCCCAATAATCCGGCCGGTTCGCAAGGGAGTTCGCAATGAGCAGTGCAACCCTCGACAGGGCGCCGCAATTGGCCATGGAAGGCCAGAAGGTTGATGCCCGCACCTGGATCGCGGTGGCGGCTGGCATGCTGGGCGCCTTCATGGCGGTGCTCGACATCCAGATCACCAACGCTTCGCTGAAGGATATCCTCGGCAGCCTGAACGCCACACAGGAAGAAGGGTCGTGGATTTCCACCGCCTACCTGGTGGCGGAAATCATCGCCATTCCGCTGACCGCGCTGTTTACCCGCGTGTTCGGCGCGCGCCGCTACATGATCGGCACCACCGCGCTGTTCCTGCTGTTCTCGACCTTGTGCGGCGCCGCCTGGAACCTGGAAAGCATGATCGTGTTCCGCATGGCGCAAGGCTTTACCGGCGGCGCCCTGATCCCGATGGCAATGACGCTGGTGATGGCCAAGCTGCCGCCATCGAAGCGCGCGATCGGCATGGCGATTTTCGGTCTGACCGCCACCCTGGCGCCCTCGATGGGCCCGACGCTGGGCGGTTATCTGAGCGAACTGTATGGCTGGCCGTCGATCTTTTATATCAACTGGGTGCCCGGCATCCTGCTGATCTGCGGTATCGCCTATGGCCTCGACAAGGAAAAGAACCAACTGCACCAGCTGTTCCAGGCCGACTGGGTCGGCATCGGCTTTATGGCGCTGGGCCTGGGCGCGCTGACGATTTTCCTGGAAGAGGGCAATAGCAAGGACTGGTTTGATTCCGGTTTCATCGTGGCGTTTGCCGCGCTGGCCCTGATCGGCCTGTTGGGCTGGATCGTCACCAGCGCCACCCGCGCCAACCCGTTCGTCAATCTGAGCCTGTATGGCCAACGCAATTTCCTGGTGGCCAGCGCCTTGTCTGCGGTGTTTGGCATGGCGCTGTATGGCTCGTCGTTCCTGCTGCCGTTGTACCTGGGCCAGATCGCCGGCTTTACGCCGATGCAGATCGGTGAAGTCATCATGTGGGCCGGCTTGCCGCAACTGTTCATCATGCCGTTTGTGGCCAAGCTGTCGTCGAAAGTCGATAACCGTATCCTGTGCTCGTTCGGCCTGTTCATGTTTGGCGCGTCGTGCCTGATGAACGCTTATATGGACGCGACCACCGGCTACGACCAACTGCTGCTGTCGCAAGTGGTGCGCGCACTGGGGCAGCCGTTCGTCATGCTGACCTTGTCGAACTTCGCGATGCAGGGCATTGCACCGAAAGACATGCCGTCGGCATCGAGCCTGTTCAACATGACGCGCAACCTCGGCGGTTCGGTCGGCATCGCCTTGCTGGCCACCTCGCTGACGCAGCGCGAACACTTCCACTCGCAGCGCCTGGGCGAAGCCATCACGTCGTTCTCGCCGGCCGTGCAGGAGCGCCTGGCCGCCATGACGCAAGCGTTTATTGCTAAGGGCATCGATCCGGCCAGCGCCGCCGACAAGGCGCTGAAAGCGATCGACAGCATCGTGCGGCGCGAATCGTATGTGATGGCTTATAACGACGGCTTCTTTATTGTCAGCGCGATCCTGATGGCGTGCATCGCGGTGATGTGGCTGTCGGATGAAGTGAAATCCCCTTCCGGCGGTAGTGCCGGCGGACATTGATAGAAAAGGATAGCACCATGTTAAAACGTATGACTTTGGCTGCCGCTGTCACTGCCGCGATGTTCGCGCTGACTGGCTGCGCCACCGTGGGTCCCGAATTTTCCGCGCCAGGCAACGTGACGGCGGCGAACTTCCGCCATGCCCCAGCCGCGCCAGGCGCAGCAGCACAGGCGCGCCTGCCGGCGCAGTGGTGGAGCGTGTATGGCGACGACACCTTGAACCGCCTGGAACAGAGCGCCCTGCGCGACAACCCGACCGTCAAAGCCGCCGCCCAGCGTTTATTGCAGGCGCAGGCGCAACTGGGCGTGGTGAAATCGAGTCAGGGCCCGTCCGTCAATGTCAGCACCGGCGTGTCGAATTCGCGCACCTCGGCCAACACCTCGCAGGGACTCGCGCTGGGCAACCGCTCGATCCATGGCGATAATTTCTCGGTGGGTGCCGCCCTGTCGTATGAAGTCGACTTGTGGGGCCGGGTGCGCCGCCTGGTCGAAGCGTCCGAGGCCCAGGCCCAGGCGCTGGAAGCGGACCGCGACGGCGTGTTGTTGCTGCTGTCGGCGCAAGTGGCGTCGAGCTATTGGCAGCTGCGCGGCCTGGATGCGGAGATCGCCATCCTGAATGGCGCGCTGGACACCCGCCGCGAATCGGAACAACTGGTCAATGCGCGCTTCAATGCCGGCCTGTCGAATGAACTTGATACCTCGCGCGCGCGCATCGAACGCGCCAATGCGGAAGCCGATTTGCAGGAAACCGTGCGCCAGCGTAATACATTGGAACATGCGCTGGCCGTGCTGACGGGCGCCTCACCATCGGCGATGCGCCTGCCGTCCGCCGCCAGTGCCTTGCCACAGCCGCCCGCGATCCCGGTCGGCTTGCCGGCCAGCTTGCTGTCGCAGCGTCCCGACCTGGCCGGCAGCGTGGCGGCATTGCGCGCGTCGAATGCGCAGATCGGCGTGGCGGAAGCGGCGTTTTATCCGTCGATCAGCCTGACCGGCAATTTCGGCCTTGCCTCGGAAAGTCTGGGCGACCTGACCAAAGGTGGTTCGCGCCAGTTCAGCATCGGCCCCCTGGGGCTGTCGCTGCCGGTGTTCGATAGCGGCCGCAATCACGCCAATTTGACCCTGGCCAAGGCCCGCTATGACGAAGCCCTGGCCAACCACGAAGGCCGTTTATTGACGGCGCTGCGCGAAGTGGAAGACGCCTTGTCCGACGTGCAGCAAAAGCAGCAACAGCAGCAAGTGCAGGCGCAATCGCGTGACGCGGCGGCGCGTGCCTACCAGGTGGCGCTGGCCCGCTATGAGCGCGGCCTGTCGACCTACCTGGATGTGACGGACGCGCAGCGCAGCGCGCTGGCGGCCGACCGCACCGCCGCGCAAATTACCACCCAGCGCCTGCTGGCGACGGTGGCCGTGGCGCGCGCGCTGGGCGCGGGCTGGCAGGCGTCGCCGGCGCTGGCGCAAGCGGGCCAGGCCGCCGTGCACTGATTACGCGATAGCTTACGCTGGCGAGGCCTGCGGCAGTTTTGCCGCAGGTCCGAAGCGTTGTGATAATCCGTGCATGTTGAAGCTTGGTGATTGCATTATGATTGCCATTTTTTCAATCGCATGGAGCTGCCGTGTCTGTTCGCCTTGCCCTCCTTTGCGCCATGCTTGCCGGCGCCGTATCGTCCAGTGCCATCGCGGCGCCCCTGTCGATGCAAAGCGATCCCGCATTAATAGCAAAAATCACGTTGAACGGCTTGCCCGGCGCGGCAGCGGCGGGCGTGTGGCGCAATGGCGAAGCAGCGTTTGGCCATGCGCCGGCGGCCGCCGCGCAAGATGCGCTGTTCGAGATCGGTTCCGCCAGCAAGGTATTTACAGGCTTGCTGCTGGCGCAGGCAGTGGAAAAGGGCGACCTGCAGCTCGATGACACCGTGGCCAAGCTGCTGGGCAGCGCAGTGGCGTTGACGCCCAATGTGGCTAATATCACGCTGCGCCAACTGGTAACGCACACCTCCTGTTTGCCGCGCTTGCCAGCCAATCTGGTGACGGAAGACGGCACCGCCAATCCTTACCGCCAATATGACCGTGCCATGCTGTGGTCGGCGCTGTCGGCGTTGTCGCTGCCACGCGCCGCGCCATGCAAGGCGGAATACAGCAACATGGGCTTTGCTGTGCTGGGCGAATTGCTGGCCCAACGCTATGCCAAGGATTGGACGACATTGGTGGAACAGCGCATCACAGGACCGCTGGGCATGCACGACACAGTGCTGAAGCTGGGCGGCAAGGCAGGGCGCTTTGCCGCGCCCCATTCCGGCCACCAGCCAACATCGCAATGGGATTTCATCGCGTTTGCAGGGGCCGGCGGACTGCGTTCGACGCCGGCGGACATGCTGTTGTTCAGCAAGGCGATCCTGGCCGGTGGCAAGGGCCCGCTGGGCGGCGCGGCGGAGCGCCTGCTGCAGCCGCTCGAGAAATTTGGCGGCGGCGAAATCGGCTATGCCATCATGATCAACGGACCGGCGGAGCGCCGCACGTATTCCCATGGTGGCGCTACCGGTGGCTTCCGCACAGCGTGGCTGCTGTTGCCCGATACGAAGGAAGCGCTGGTGGTGATGGCCAGTAATGGCGATGCGGCCATCGGCAGCGCGGAGAGCGATATCCTGGCCGCGCGCTATGGTATCGCCACCTCCAGCATGGCGCTCGACAGCATTGCATTGCCTGCGTATGTGGGGGTGTACCGTCTCGATGCGGGCGGCAAGCTGACCTTCGTGGCGCAGGATGGCCGTTTGTATGGTCGCCTGACGGGACAACCATTTGCGCCATTGACGTCCGCTGCGCCCGATGTGTTCACGTTGCCGAATGTGGGCGCGGAATTCACGTTTGGGCGTGATCCAGGGGACAAGAACAAGGTGGTGGGCGTGACGCTGCGCCAGCGGGGAGGCGTATTGACCGGAAAACGCACGGAACAGGCGCCGCCCGCCATGGCCAGCCATGGCTTCATCACGCAGGAAACGTATGGCGGCATGTATGTGGCACCGATGCCGCCATTGAACTTCAATATCAATGCCCGCGCCGGACAATTGATCCTGAAGCTGAACGAACAGCCGGCCATTCCCCTGTTCCCGGTGGACGGCAAGGCGGACCGCTTTGCGGCGGATGTGGTGGCGGCTGAAGTGCAATTCGAGCGCGATGCCAGCGGCAAAGTGGTGGCGCTGGTTCTGCACCAGAACGGCCAGACGGTACGCGCCAAACGCCAGATTCCCGCCCCGCTGGCGTTCGATGCGACACCGGTTTACCTGCGCGGCAGCATGAACTCATGGGGAACCCGGGACCGCCTGCAGGCCGTCGCGCCGGGCACGCCGCAGTTGTCGGTACGTGCGTTGTGATTGCAAATGTTTGGTTCGCAATGTAGTTCTTGAGTGAGCATTTATTCCTTTGGTGGCGTCAGTGATACTGGCTGCGTATTGCAGTTTTATTAACCCATCAAAGGAAGTCACATGAAAGTCATCGTTATCGGCGCCGCCGGCACTATCGGCAGCGCCATCGTGGAAGAGCTGGGCCACCGCCACGACATCGTCACCGTCGGCAAGACCCGTGGCCAGCACCAGGCCGACATCACCGACTACGCCCAAGTGCAGGCGCTGTTTGCGCGCATCGGCCAGGCCGATGCGGTGGTGGTGGCGGCCGGCATTATGGCGCTGGAACCCTTGTCCGGCATGACGCCGGAGCGCTTCCGCGTCGGTCTCGACAGCAAACTGATGGGGCAAGTCCACGTGGCGCTGGCAGCGCAGCATGCGCTCAACGATGGTGGCTCCATCACGCTGACCAGCGGCATCGATGTGTACCACCCGATCCGCCATGCCAGCAACGCCGTGGCGTCCAATTCCGCCGTGGAAGGCTTTGTGCGCGGCGCCGCCATCGAACTGGCGCGCGGCATCCGTATCAACGTGGTGACGCCGGGCTTGCTGACGGAATCGAAGGACGCCTACGGCCACCTGTTCCCCGGTTTTGAAACCGTGCCCGCGCGGCGCGTCGCGCTGGCCTATGCGCGCAGCGTGGAGGGGGCGCAGACCGGGCAGGTTTATCAGGTCTGGTAATGACTCGGGCGCATGGTCGCCCTTATACGCAGGCCGCCGCCTCAACTGTGACCGCTATCGGGTGCACTGCTGATCAGCGTGGCGCCGCAACTGGTCCGGTGACCGTCAAAGGCCACCGGAATCCCGTCGACCAACACGTTGGGATCGCCCTCGACAATCACGCAGGTGCCGTGGCCGGGCATGGGACAACTGCACTGGTCACCCTTGCGTGCCACGGCCACGCCCAGCACGGTGCTGCGCGGCGCAGCCGTCATGACTTTGCCGCCGTGGCTGGTGGGATCGTTCAACCGAATCACGTTGCGCATATCTTTCTCTCGTCAGTAGGAATATCCCTGGCTGTGATCCGGCATGTCGTGCCGCAAGCCCCACCACATCAGGTAGGCGTTGCCCTCGCCCCGTGCGCGAAACCACGGGTTGTCATGGTCGATGGGGCGCACTTTGGCGGGTGGTTGAATCAGCACGGCGACGGGGCGGTCCCGGTCGGTGGTCCCGGCCACCAGCACCTGTTTGCCCAGATGGTTGGCATAGCCGATGCCGAGCGCCACGTTGGTCAAGGAGGTGCCGGCGCCCATGTCGCCCAGCAGCGCCGGGGTATTGAAGGTTTGCTTGAGGAAGTCGAACTCGGGAATCTCCGTGGTCAGGGTTTGCGCCAGATTGCCGATGCGGTCCGACGAATCCGGGTGCGTGTTGTGGGCGTCGTGGATCACGTAGCCAATGTCGGTGTCGCGTTTGCCCGCGTTGGCGGCGGCCTCAATCAGCGTTGCCTGCCAGGCCTGCACCGCGCGCGATGGCAAGCCTTTTGCCGCTTCGAATTCGATGGGGGCGCGCGAGGCGGGGTAGCCGATCCAGGCCAGCGCATGACGTTCTGTCTTGAAGTGGGGGCCGGCCAATACCAGCAGCACCATGTTTTCGTTGAGCTGGTCTTCCTTGGGCGGGTAGCTGGGGGTGTCGCCGCCCATGACCCAGACGGTTTCGGTCGGGTGGGCTTGCAGGTAATCGAGCGCGGCGGTCAGGGACGTGAAGCCGGCGTTGTGGCCGCCGGCGGTGACGTTGACATCGGGCGGCGTGTCGCGGGTCCAGAGGGTGGGGGATTTGTGGTTGCCGATATCGAAGTAATAGGTGATGGTGTCTCTTAATTGCTTGCCTGCTTCGACGGCATCAAGACTGCCTTTGGGAACAGCGTATTCGACATGGATGCCGGCCAGTTCCCGCCATGTTGTCTTGTCATCAAGGCCGTGAACATTGTAAAAATACCGGGATGTCGAGAAGTAATTGGACATCATGAAGCGGACAGTCTTCTTGACGTATTGCCGATGGTATTCCTTGAAGGGGCGGGTGCCTTCCTTCCCATCCGCCAGCGAGGAAATGACCTGAAGTTTGGTGAAAGATTTTGGCTCCTTCCTGACCATGTCATCATTTTTGTTTGGCGATACCAGTCCGAGGGTCCACAGCAATTGCCATTCCGTCGGATAATCGCGTCGCTGCAGGGGATTGAGCCATTGCAGGCCGACCACCTGGGCCATGAAGGGTGTTGGCGCTTCCTGGGGAGGTATCGCTTTTATGGAAGTTTCCATCCTTGCGGCGGGGCCGCTGGCGCAGGATGAAAGCAATGCAACCGAGAGCACAGCGGTGATCGCTGGCAAGATGAGTAAGCGGGCCATGATTTCTCCGGGTGTTGGAAATACACCTGATAAGGCGAATTTGAAATCCGTGAACCAGACTCCCAGCGCTGCGCACAGCAGGAAAGTCATTGCACCCCATCCGTAGCGGCGGGCGCGTGTGGCAATCAAAAAAGTCATGGACGGTCATCCTCTTCTGAGCGTTTGATTGGAGCAGGGTGCTCTCTTTTGTCAGCAATAGCCTCGGGCATCGAACCGCCGTGCTTCGCTGAACGAGCCCATTCATAGACTGAATCGCCTTTCATTTTTCCTTTGTCGAAGTATTCAAAATATTCGCAGAATGGTGTAAACGCCTCCTCCAAATATCGCCAATCGGCCGCAATCCTGAGCTGGCGCAGGTCCGTCGCCGAAATCAAACAGTGCCCCACCGCGACGTCATACGCCAGCGCGTCCTGCGCATGCTGGTCGTTTGTCATGATGGTCGAGTGGTCGGTGGCGTTGGCGTCGACGTTGTCGGCCAGATAGCTTGCGATCTTTTCGTTGCGCCATGCGATGTATTGATCGTCGGCTCGGCCTAGGTCATCTTCGTTTTCGACCTTGGCGCCAGGCTTCACGAGTTTTTCACGCCGGGCCTGCATGCGCAGGCGCGCATGGTCTTCATAGAGCAGCGACGATTGCGTATCGTTATTGCCCAGCGCCGCATCCGTGGCGGCATCGGCATCCTTGGGTAACGGATGGTTGGCGGCATAGGGGCCGCCGGCCGGATTGTTCTTGTCGCGCGACTGTCCCGGCGGGTCATACTTTTCATCGAATGGCTTGATGTTGCCAAAGCGCAGCGACTGTGGCATGAAAGGGCGCGGCAGGTCGGGCGCATCCAGTGGGATGTGCCAATCGTCGGGAGGCAAGCCGTTGATGCGCTTGTCGAACAGGTAGGTTGAGAACAGCATGATGGGCGCCATGCCGATGGTCAGTACGCTGGCCACGAAGCCGCGGTTGGCATCCAGTCCTTTCTTAATGGAATACTTCACAGAAGGGGATGGCGGCACCCAGTAGGCATCACTGCCCGGCTTGGGCGAACCATGGTGGTTGTGCCAGTAGTGATACTTGCCTCGAATGCCAACGTTGAAACCCTGGGCAAACACGCGCTGGCAAAACACGCCGGCGCCATGGGTTTCCTTGATTTCCGCCTCGTTCAGGCCGCGCCAGCCGATACCCTGCACCGCCTCCGAACCGATCACCTGGTCGTGCGGACAGCAATACAAGGTTACCCGGCCAAGAGTTGAACCGGTGGCGCCATAACCAAAGCGCGCACGGTCGGTGGCGCAGGTATAGCCATGGGCTTGGTTTGCCGTGTAGTCGTCGACTTGCGCATCGCCGGTTGGCGCGCACGCCGGCTTGCGGATGATGTCGAAGAAGGCGCGCAGGGTTTGCAATCGGGCGTCTCTGGTTTGGCGGCCGGTGCCGCCCTGGCGGTCCTTCAGTTTTCCTTGGGTCCAGTCTTCGGCCAGGTTGGCCTTGGCGACGCTATACGGCGGATTGCACAACACGTAACTGTCGGCCACGCAGCGCCCGACTTTGCCCTTTGCATCGTTGACGGAAGGGAGTCGCTCGCCCAGGAATGCGGCCGCCATGCCGATCATGTTGCCTTGGCTGTGGCAGACCATGGTGATGGGCACATCGGCCTGCAGCTTGCGGATCGCCTCCACCAGCCGCGCCAGGCGCAGCGCGGCGAGGACGAAGTAAGGGCGGGGCGGGCAGGAATACACGGGACGGTTGTTGGTGGGATTCAAGTGCTGCACCTGCATCCATAACAGCAACTGGTCGGACATGCCTTCACTCCACAGATCCGGAAGCGAAGTGCAACCGTTGGCGAACGGGCCGCCGCCCCAGTAATCGTGTTCGTTGAGATAAATGCCGGCGCCGTATTTCTGCAATTCCTCGCCGCTGGCCTTGTAGCCCCAGCGAAAACGGATGACGGGCGAGTAGTGTTTGGTGCTGGCGATGAACGACTTGCTGTTCACATTGGGGTGGACGTAACCATCGTCAGTTAATTCCGCCCCATACGAAACTGGCGTCAACTGCCCGCTCTCGGGCCCGTGCCAAGCCAGATGCTCGTTCTCTCGCTTCATGCGCTGGTTCAGGCCCGCGCACAGGCCCTTTTCGGACGCGTCAAACCATTCGCCATCCGAATTGACGCCATGCACGAAGATCACGATGCCGGGCATTTTCATTTGCAGCGGCACGTCCACGATGCTGTGATTGATGTGCGTGAAGGTTATGATTTCGGCCAGCGAACAGGTATGTGTAGTATCTGCGGCAAGGGGTTTCATGGATGATGTCTCCGGCGTGTTGAGATCCGCATTGGTCGTCAAGGCTGCTTGGGCAAAAAAATGGCCTTGAACTGTTCCAGCCACTTGGCGCCAACCTTCGGGCTGACGCCATCGCCGCCCGTGGCGCTGGATACAGCATCGCCGCCTTCGCGCTCGATACGCACGTCCAAGTCGCCAACCGGTTCGCTATCGGTGGCGCGCACCAGACGTACCGCACGACCAAAATCCCCTTCGCCGAATGCCGGCAACTGCGCCTGTTCGCTGGCCGGCCCATTCCAGTGATGTCCGTCGGTGTTGATGTTGATCGCCCCCGGTCCGCCGATTTCAGGCCCATCGCCCTTGAGCCGGATATAGGCGCCCGCTGTGTTGATCAGTGAAATTTCCTCGGCCATGATGATCAGGCGGCCATGGGCGGAAATCCGCAGATCCTTACCTGAGTCGATTTCCATGTCGTCATGCTGGCTTTGCATCAGCAGCTTGCCGCGGTGGGCGATGGCGCGCAGTCCGTCCTTTTGCGCGAACAGGCCGATGCCTTGCGCGGCGTTGAGGTTCACATGGGCGCCTGCGTACAATTGCAGGTGCTTGCGCGCCACCGTATCGATATTGGTGGCGGCATAACTGACGATGGCCTGCGACGACGCGAAGCTGATGCCATCTGGCGCCGTGACCCCGACCATGGCGCCGCCCTGTTGTTCCCAGCGTTGCGCCGCCTCCTGCAAGGCTTGCTGCGGCTGGTCGTCCGACGCCAGGCCTTGTTGGGATGCCGCGTGCTGGCCGAGCGCGCGGAATAGTTGCAGGCATTCTTCCATCAGGGCCAGATATGCGGAGCGGTCCAGCTGTTTGTCGCCGTCTCGCAGGCGTTCCCAGGCCGACAGCAACACGCCCTTGCCAGCGCGTAGCGCCATCTGCTCGTCGGTACACAGTTCGGCGCCTGCGCCGCGTTGTTCCCCTGCGCCGTGGTTGCGTGGCGCGCACAGCCAACCCAGATTGAGTTCGCTGCGGCCATGGTCGCTGGCCAGTTGGGCGCTGATCTGGCCCGGGGTGTCGTCCAGCCGCAGTTGATTGGCGCGCTGGCCACGGATTTCGCGGCTTTTGATGCCGGACAGGTAGCGGTTATCGGGCAAACCATCATGGCCGAAGCAGGGCGGATGGTTGGCGCCGTTGTACAACTGGCCGATGATGACTGGTTTGTCCGGATCGCCGCCGAGGAAGTCGATCAGCACTTCGGTCCCGGCACGCGGCAGTGACAAGGCGCCGAACGGCGCGCCGTTGCCGCTGTCGCTGCCAGCCCAGTTGCTGGCCACCCGCACCCAGGCGGAATCGGCATCGGTGCCGGAGGCGCCCGCGCCTTGTGCGTGCGCATGGTCTTGCTCGCGTGTGCCGCCGAAGCGCACCCGTACCCGGCCCAGTGCGTCGCACAGCACTTCCTCGCCTTTCGGTCCGGTCACCACCGCACTTTGCAGTGGCGGGTGTGGCTGGTCGGTACGCGCATCATACGCCGGCACAAATGGAATATCGCGCCGCACACAAGTCAGGCGCACCATGACGCGCAGGCCGCCTGCGTCAAACCAGTTGCGGCTTGCCAAGTCATGCGCGTCGGCACCGGGCAGCCACAGACTGCGCGCGAACAAGCGTTGAACCCGGGCGTCAAAGGTCTTGGGCAGGTTGTTTTGCACGGTGATGCGTTGCGACAGGATGATGAATTCGCGCTCGTGCTCCGGATGCGTGTCGAGGTCGGGATGGCCTGCGAGGCTGAAGTATTCTCCCGCATTGCAATCGCGCACGTTGCATTCGGCGTGATAGCACTTGGCCTCGAAGTCCGAGCGCGCCATGCTTTGCCAGGCCAAGGCGCGCAAGTCCTGGTGGTTGTCGCGCACATGGGGCGATTCGGTCAGGTAGCGTTCCAGTCCGGCGGCCATTTGGTTGCCTTTGCCACCCTGGTCCGCCTGGCTGGTGGCGCTGACGGTCATGAAGCCGGCGCCGCGCGGATTGTCATAATCCCAGCTGTGGTGCGACGATCGCCCGGGCCGCAGGCTGCGCACGCCGCACCATCCGGTGATGGTGTCGCGCTGCTCGGTGGCGCTGGCGCGCTGGAAGCGTATCGTGCCCGCGCTGCTTGGCGGCAGGCGGCGCGCATCATGGAACAGCACCATGGTGTGCCGGGGTGTTGCCGGCGCCTGGCCGCTCCCTGCCGTGACGCCGGCACGGAAGGTCCAGCCGATACCGCGCCGCCGCAGCAGGCGGCGGATAAAGGCGCCGGTGCTTTCATTGCATTGGATGATTTGCTTGCGCGCCGGGTACTGGCGCTGGGCCAGTGCGGCATCGGTGTCGATATCAAACGCGATGGCCAGCGCAGGGTTGGCCTGGCGCACCTCGGAGAGCACGGTACGGACCACGTCGAGTTCATTTTTGTTGAGGAAAACGCGGGTCGTCACGTCGAGGTCGAGCAGGGCCAGCGCATCGTTCACCACCAACTGGTAGGCCGCCAGTCCGCCATCGCTTTCGCCCTGGGAGGCTGCCGTCACAATGCCGCAAATGCTGCGCAAATTGCCGCGATCCGTGACGATTTGCAGTTCCGCCGCGACACCGATCAGTGTTTTCAGGGGAAGGTGCGCGTCGAGCGACAGGCAATCGATCCGCAGCGTGACGCCGTCGCAAATTGCTTGCTCGCCGTCGACATATTGCGGCAACAGGACGTCGTCCCTGACGCCGCCTTCCAGTCCCAATTGCAGGCGCAGCGGACGGTTGGCGGCGGTCAGGCTCTGGACAATAGCGTGTGTTTCGTCATATTGGTCTCGCTCGGCCATGCGGCTCTCCTTTAAAATCTGAGCTCGTAACGCGTTCCGGTGTGGTCGTCTTTTGTTGGCCGGCTGATCAGCACCGAGCCGTACCCTAGCCTGGTTTTGTCACCGAGGACGATGGGCCGTACGTCTTGCGCGCGCAGGATCGGATGGACGATGACGCGCGTGCCAAGCGGCATGAACAGCGCCAGCATGGCCTTCATGGCGATGGCGCAATCGCCCTCGGGCAGGAAACGGTCGAAGTCGGCGCGCGACAAGGGACCGATCCACAGCCGCGTCAGATCACGGCGCCAGTAGCGGCTGCCCAGTATCATGTTTTCTCCCAGGACCAGACGGCGACCCAGGCAGCAGCGCTCGGCCTCGGGAATGTTCTCCCAGCCGCCCACCAATGTCTCAACCCGGAACGGCACGCCAAAGTACTCGCTTAGCACTTGGCCGATCACGGCGCCGGAGGCGGGACGCTGCCGGATCAGCGCGGCATAGTGCGCGATGGCTTCCGCCGCGACGCCAGCTGGCGTCTGTGCAGCGCCGGCCGGTACTGCGCCGGCCAACGCCAACTGGAGGGGCAGCAGTGCCTGGCCACCGCGTGCCTCTAGCCGGTATTCAATCCTTCCCTGTTGCCATGCGCGGTAAAACAGCGTCAGCGAGCGGTGCGAAAAAATATCGAAAAAAGCACGCCCGCTGCCGTCGCTTGGTAGTTGCTCCGCGATGGC
The DNA here is from genome assembly GCA_019751755.1 of Burkholderiaceae bacterium. Lineage (GTDB taxonomy): Bacteria > Pseudomonadota > Gammaproteobacteria > Burkholderiales > Burkholderiaceae_D > Rugamonas. The sequence continues at coordinate 49,600 of JAIENA010000313.1, forward strand.
GTCGGTGTAACCGTAAGGCAGGACGCCGCATATACCCAGATAGCCCATGAACGCCGGCGTGATGCGCAACTGGCCGCCTTGCAGCCGCCATGCCGCGATATCGCTGGCGGGAAAACTCAGCGTCACGCTGTGCTGAAAGCGCAGCATGCCTTCCAGTGTGCGCTGTGGGTGCCGCAGCCGCAGCCACTGCTCTGTCACCCGCAGCGCCTGGAAGAATTCGAAACGCTGCGGTTGCTGGAATAAGCGCTTGATTACAGCAGGGGTACCGTGCCATTGCGTGGTGGGCATCGCAGTAATTCCTTTCCAGTGGCGTGCGACAGGATGGTCAATTGCGAAAAGCTGGTGACGTGCACTTGCAGTCCGAAAAAGTGGTCCAGCATCTGGGCAAACAGGTGCAAGCTGCCACCGGCAAAGGCATCCTCGTCGAGCGTGAGGCGCACTTCGACGCCATGCAGCAAGGCTTTTTGCCAGCCGTCGTACACCCAGGCTCGCGCGGCCTGATGGTCGAGCGCAGTAATGCCGGCGATCTGGCGTTGTGACGCGGGCGATTGCTGCAAGTCGTATAGCGCCAGTATTTCGCGCAGGCCGCTGGCGCCTTGCTGCAACAGTGCGCCCTGGCTGAGCGACAGGTGCGAGATCAGCCGCCATTGTTCGCCACTGTTGAAGCGGCATGGCGGCGCCGGCTGGCCCAATAACTGCAGGCGCAACATGCTCATGCCGGCATCCGCCGTGATGTTGCTCTGCGGCCCATGGCGCAGACGGCATGGCAAATCACCGTTGGTACACAGCAGATTGATCGACATGCTGGCGTCGGCCATGGCGAGCGGTTCCTGCCGGGTGTCGACAAAGGCGATACGCATGGCCAGTTGCGGCCGGGTGAGCGCCATCACCGGGTCACGCCGCAGCAGGTAGTACCTGCCGCGTCCGGCGCCGTCGTCACCGTGGCGCAGGGAATAAAAGGGCCGGAATTCGGCCAACTGGCCGGCGCCCTGGTCGGTGCGCAGGGCCGTGACACTGGTCACACTGTGGATGTCGCAGAACTGGCCGGGATCGGCGCCTGGCAGCAATGGATAGTCGACCGCACTGTGGCGCCATTCGATCGGTTGGGCGGCCAGCGGGAACAGGTTGACCACCGGTGTGCAGCCCAGTACCAGATGCCGCGCTGAGAGCGTCGCCAGGCTGCGCGCGGCGGACGACGTGGCGCTGATGCCGGACAGTCCGATATGCAGGGTCACTGTACGGCAGCCTTCCGGTAAATGGTTCACCAGCGCGGGCCAGTCGATATCAACGAAGTTGAATTTGTCAGGAAAGGTGAAATATTCCGTCAGCAGGCGCAATGCCGGGTGCGACACTGCCATGCCTGGCACCAGTGCTTCGTGCTCGGCAAAGCCGGCCGGCCGCAATGGGGTTTGCGGCAATGCGATGTGGCGCCCGTCCGGCAATTCAATATGGGCACCCACTGCGTGCATCAGCAGCGCGTCGCGCAAGGCGGCGCACAACGATGGCTCGGCATCGATCAATACCCGTAATGCGGGCAGCGCCAATTGTTCCATGTGGGTGCGTTCCGACGCGCCGGCGATGACGATGCTGATGGCGGCGGTCGCCGCCGGCGTCCTGCCTGCTGCGGTTGGCCCATGACAGTACGGCGTGAAGCTGGCGTCGGCCAGCACCACCGGCGCCAGCAGGACATCCCAGGCACTGCGAAAGCGGCATGTTTGTCCGTCGTCCGTGGTGGCGCTCATCATCGTGCCGGCGGCCAGCGTATGGACCGTATCGCCGGCCGCCATATTGCGGGCGCAGACCATGGCGGCGGAGGGGAATGGCTGCACGTAATGGGGGTAATTGACGCTCAGCAGTGCTTCCGTCAATTTACTGTCGTTGTCATCGATCAGAGAGGCGATACGTGCATTGGACAGCGCGCTGGCCTGGATGAAGCGCGCGATATGGGGATCGTCACCGGCGCCGCCGACCAAGCCCAGTTGATGCGCCTGGGCTGGAAAGGTGGCCGCGAATTCCTTGCAAAAACCGTGCAGGGTGCCCAGTTCGCGTTCGTAGTAGGCGCGCAGTTTTTTCATGGTGCTACCTTATGGTATAGCGCAGGCTCGATGGCTGCAGCATGATGTCAAAGCGCATGCGATCCTGTGCCGTTCCGTGCAGGCGGCCGTGAATCACTAATCTCAGGCGGTTAATGTGGTCCGGCGCGTCAGACAACTGCACTTCCACGCCATGCAGTCGTGGCTCATGCCGTGCAATCGCGGCGGCCAGCCGATTGCATATGTCTTCCCGATCCAAGCTGCTGGCCAGGCAAAGATGGGCAAAATCGGACAAGCCGAAATTGGCGATCGAATCGCGGCAATAGGGAAAATCCGCCAGTTCCTGCGCGGGGATGGCGGTGCGCGTGTTGAGCAGCACTTCCAGATCATGCGCGATGGAGCGCCGCAACAGCGCAGGCTGGCTGATCGCTTCGGACTTGCTACAGCGTTCGCCAAGTAAGCGCGCCCAAACACCGGGTTGATCCATGCTTGCCTCCAACGATGCGTGTGGAGGCATTATCGATCTTGCCCGCGGTTATGAATTGCGTGCGCGCAATAAGTTACTTCCCGGCACGCTCGGGCCCGAACCGTTCCAGCATAAAGTCAATAAACGTCGCCAGCTTCGGTGTCGGCTGGCGGTCGCGCGGGTAAATCAAATGCATCGGGCGCGGCGCCGGCAGGCAGTCGGCCAGCACCGGCACCAGCCGCCCCGCCGCGATATCCTGCGCCAGCAACAGTTCCGCTTGCAGGACCAGTCCAAACCCGTTGAGCGCGGCCATGCGCAACGCTTGCCCGCTGCTGGAGCGGAAGCGGCTTTCGCGTGGCCGCGCCGCGCTGCGCTCGCCATTGGCGTCGCGCAGGCGCCAGCGCATTTGCGGCGTCCATTGCATGAAGTCCAGGCATTCATGTCGCGCCAGGTCGGCAGGGTTGCGCGGCACGCCATGCTGCTCCAGGTAAGCGGGCGAGGCGCAAATCACCATCGCGTAGGGCCGCAACGGCCGCGCCACCATGCCGGAATCTTCCAGGTCGCCGATGCGGATGGCGGCGTCATAGCCTTCATCGACCAGATCGACCACACGGTCATTCAAATTCAAGTCCAGGCTCACTTCCGGGTGCGCGCGCAAATAGTCTGTCATGGCCGGACTGACCCATTCACTGCCGAACGACACCGGCGCCGTGATTTTCAGTTTGCCCCGGGGCGTGGCCCGCATGGCTTCGGCGCCGCTTTCCGCCTGCTTTATCTGCGCCAGGATGGCGCGGCACTGGTCGGCATATTGACGGCCGATTTCCGTCAGGCTCTGGCGGCGCGTGGTGCGCGTCAGCAGCCGCGCGCCCAGCAGGGTTTCCAGCGCTTTGATGTGCTTGCCCACCATCACGGGCGAGAGGCGGAACGCGTCCGCCGCCTGCGTAAAACTGCCGGCATCGACGACGGCGACGAACACTTCCATGCTGCGCAATTTATCCATCATTACAAATCCATAGTTCGGAATGTTGTAAATCCTAGCGCATTTATTCATTTTGTGACGGAAGCGATACTGGTCGCACTTCACCAACACCGTCAAGGAGATCAGTATGAAAGTCATCGTTATCGGCGCCACCGGCACCATCGGCAAAGCCGTCGTGGAACAACTGGGCCAGCGCCATGAAGTCATTACAGTCGGCAGCAACAGCGGCCAGTACCAGGCCGATATTGCCGATATCGGGCAGGTGCGCGCGCTGTTTGAACAGATCGGCAAGGCCGATGCGGTGGTCGTGACGGCGGGTGCGGTGGCGTTTGCGCCGCTGGCGGCGTTCACACCGGAACAAATGCGCGTCGGCCTGGACAGCAAACTGATGGGCCAGGTCAATGTGGCGTTGGTGGCGCAGCATGCACTCAATGACGGCGGCTCCATCACGCTGACCAGCGGCATCCTGTCCGAACAGCCGATCCGCCATGGCGCCGGCGCATCGCTGGTCAATGCGGCGGTGGAAGGCTTTGTGCGCGGCGCGGCCATTGAACTGGCGCGCGGCATCCGCATCAATGTGGTGACCCCGACCCTGTTGACGGAATCGCTGGACGTGTACGGCGCTTACTTCCGTGGCATGGAAACCGTGCCGGCGGCCCGCGTGGCGTTG